>CAZAKW010000233.1:0-4951 GCA_964485835.1 uncultured Bacteriovoracaceae bacterium | reverse complement strand
CGACCGCTTTTCCATCCGCCTTCTCGTGCCAAGCGTTGAGGGCGTTCGCTAGCGATCTTCTAAAAAACTAAGAAGTGGCCCAAGATCTTTTGGTCTTGGGCCGCTTTTTTCTTTGACGTCGCAATGATCCGCTTCCCATCGAGATCGCCACTTTAGCATTCGAGCGAATCACAGACGCGACCAACCGTCCTCTAGGTTCACTCCTAAAGCTCCGCCCAGTTGGCTCCCGACTCAATATTCACTTTAAGCGGCACCCGAAGTTCGACGACGCCGTCAAACGCCGTCGTCATCGCATGCTCGACAAGCTTTTTCACCGCGTCGAGCTCCGCCGGCGGGACATCGAGCACGACTTCGTCGTGGACCTGGATAATCAGCTTCGCTTCAAACTTCCCGCGGATCAGCTCCTCGTCGATCTTGATCATCGCAAGCTTCATCAAATCCGCGGCCGTGCCCTGGATCGGGGTATTCATCGCCATCCGCTCGGCGTTCGCGCGCACGGCAGGATTCTTCGCGTTGATATCGCGGAGCTCTCGGCGCCGACCCAAGAGCGTGTACGTCTCGCCTTTTTCCTTGGCATCCAAAATCAAGCGATCGAGAAACTGCTTCACCCCCGCGTAACGCTCGAAATACTTCGTAATCATCTCTTTCGCCTCGGTACGGGAGATATCGAGTTCGGCCGCCAGCCCGAACGCGCTTTTTCCGTACATCAAACCGAAGTTAATCGCCTTGGCGACCCCTCGCTGGGAATCGCTCACAGCTTCGGGCGTGATGCCGTAGATATCGGCCGCCGTTCTTCGGTGGACGTCTTCGTCGCGGGCGAAGCTCCCCAGTAAGTCCGGATCGCCCGACATCTGGGCCAAGATTCGAAGCTCAATTTGCGAGTAGTCCGCGGAGACCAGGACGTTGCCCGGCGACGGCACGAACGCTCGGCGGATTTTTTGTCCGCGCTGGGTGCGAATCGGGATGTTTTGAAGGTTCGGATCCGAACTCGAAAGGCGACCGGTCGCGGCGACCGTTTGGTGGAATCCGGCGTGGATTTTCCCGGTCTTCGGATCCCGCATCTGCGGCAGCGGTTCGACGTACGTCCCCATCAGCTTGGCGATCTCACGGTGCTGGAGAATTAAGCGAGGCACCTCGTGCATCGGCGCGAGGATTTCCAAAACCGAGGCATCGGTTGAGAACCCGGTCTTGGTCTTCGTTTGGGTCGGAAGTTTCAAGTGATTGAAGAGCAATTCCGCGAGTTGCTTGGGGCTATTGAGATTGATCGGTCCGGCGGTGAATTTTTGGATCTCCAGGTCGATCGCCGCAAGCTCGCGCGAAAACTCAACCGACAATTGCTTAAGCCAAGCCGTATCGATGCAAACACCGGCGCGTTCCATCCGCCCGATCGCACCGACCAAGGGCAGATCGACTTCCGAAAAAATCCGCATCAAGCCCGAAGCCTGGATCTTCGGCTGGAGTTCGCGCCAAAGGCAGAACGCGATCCAAGCGTCCTCCGCCGAGTACCGCGTCGCCACGTCGATTGCGACGAGATCAAACGGAATTTGATCTTTCCCTTTGCCACAGATTTGCTCGTAACTCGTCGTCTGGTAACCCAGCCATTTTCCCGCGACCGTATCGAGGTTGTGTCGTCCTTCTGGATCCAAGACATAGTCGGCGACCATGGTATCCGCACCGATTCCGTCGGCGAAAATTCCGAGTTCTGCGAGCACCGAGAAATCGTACTTGAGGTTGTGCCCGATTTTTTTGCGCCGGGGGTCCTCGAGTATCGGCTTTAGGACCCCAAGCACATACGCTTCGGGAAGCTGCTCGAGATTCGAACCGCGGTGGCCGACCGGAATATAATAAGCTTTCTCGATCGAAGGGCAAATCGCGATCCCAACGAGGTGGGCTTCGCGGGGATTAAGCGAAGTCGTTTCCAAGTCGAAACCGAACTCCGGCGCGCGATCCAGTTCCGCAATGAGCGCGGAAAGTTGCTCGCGGGTGAAAATAGTTTGAAAAGTATCTCCAGTCGCGACGACGCTCGGTCCGATCGGTGACGAGGGTGCGTGAGTTTCCGAACGGGCGAGCACGGGCGCGCCGCTCGAGAATTCCGCACCGGATGAAAGGCCCGAGGGGGTCGTGGAAAGATTCGTACTCGCGCCTGCCGCCGTCGGTTGGGCCGAAGGTGACGCCCCCGCGGCCAGTGCGTCGTTTCCCCCGCTCCATTTTTCGCGCAATGAACGGAGATCGAGTTCTTCCAACAGAGCCAGACACTCCGGGCCGGGCCGAACGCGTCCGTCGACAAACGGCACCCGCATTCCATGGAGATCGACCTTGATACTTTCGACGTCGAATAGCGTAGCGAGTTTCTGGGAGAGAAAAGCGTCGCTTTCGTGTTTGGCGATGGTCTCGCCTTTCTTGCCTTTGACCTTCCCGGCCTTCGCCGCTTCCACCACTCCCTCTAGCGTCGAAAACTCCCTTAAAAGATCGACCGCGCCTTTGGGTCCGATCGAGGGCACGCCGGGAATATTGTCGGACGAATCACCGACAAGCGCCAAGTAATCGCGGACCTGCTCGGGGCGGACACCGAACTTCGCCTCGACTTCGACCGGAGTGTAAACGACGTCTTTCATCGTGTCCCAAACGCGCACGCGATCGGTCACTAATTGCATTAAGTCTTTATCGCCGGTGACCACGACGACTTCGTGCCCGGGATTCTCGGCGATCCACCGGTGGGTTAAAGTCCCGATCAAATCGTCCGCTTCGATCCCACTGACTCGTACGGAATGGAGCGCCATCTTCGCGATCAAGTCTTCGATCCGGTCGAACTGCGGAATCAAATCGTCGGGCGCCTCGCTCCGGTTCGCCTTGTACTCGGTGTAGATTTCTTTTCGAAACGAAGGCTCTTTCGAATCGTAGACGATCGTCAGGTATTTGGGTTGGGCCGTTTCGATCAGTTTCGCGAGCATCGTCGCGACGCCGTAGACGGCGTTCGTGGGTTCGCCCTTTTTATTCGTCAAACTCCGGATCGCAAAAAAAGCGCGGAAGATAAACGAAGAAACGTCGACGAGAAAAAGGGTGTTTTCACGGGCGGTGGGCGTCAGTTTCATACGCTCCCACCCTACTGCGCGGAAGGGAGGTTTGCGAGCTAAAGCTCGGGCGTTATGCGAGCTAAAGCTCGACCACCCTGCGAGCTAAAGCTCGACGACTTCCGTATCGGCCATCACGTCGCCGAGCCGCTGACCACGCGGTGCGCGGACGAGTAAATACACTTCCACAATCATCAACGGAAAGCCGATCAGCGCAAGGATCGCCCAACCCCAGACCGGGATGAGCGCAAAGAACGTGGCCACGCCGACCGGTGCATTGCGAAACATGGAATCACGATAGGAGAGACGCTTCCCAGGCGTGGCGGCGTCGACTTGCGCTCCTCCACGCGTCGAAACCGCACGAAGCTTGAAGGCTTTTTTTCCAAGGCTCTGACCCTCGAAGCCTTGAAAGGGCAGGGCGTCCGCCAGAATGGAATACAGAAATCCGATGAGCGGTCCGAGCGGATAGATCACGACGGCGGAAACGAACATGACGACGAAAAGATCCACGAATTTGGCCAGCACGCGTTTTACCGGGTGCGCTCGTTTCGTATCCACTTCCCTTCCTTCGATTTTCGTCTCCGTCAGGGAAGTCGTCATCCGGGCTACGAGGTCCCTTCGAGGTAAAAACGGTCCAGCAAATCCACGAGGCTGTGGTACGCGAAAATGTGGGATTCTTGGACCCGAGCCGCGGTTTTAGCTTCCGAAACGCTTAACGTGAGATCGGCGAGCGGCTTGAGCTTTCCTCCCGTACCGCCGGTCAAGGCGATCACCGTGGCGCCAATTTTTTTAGCGGCTTCCACCGCGCGTAAAATGTTCGGAGAATTACCGGAGGTGGAAATGGCAAAGAGGATGTCCTCTTTCTTAGCGAGCGCTTCGACTTGCTTCGAAAAAACCACATCGTAACCATAGTCGTTTCCGATGGCCGTCAGCACCGACGTATCCGTCGATAGAGCAAAGGCGGGAAGAGGGCGCCTTTCGACCAGCATCCGTCCGACGAGTTCGGCCGCCATTCCTTGCGCATCGGCTGCGGAGCCGCCATTGCCACAGATGAGAATCTTCCCCCCGGATTTGACGACCCGGGCCATCATCTTCGCGCCCTCGATTAGCGCCGCAGCATTATCACGATAAAACGCGCGTTGACTCTCGATGGATTCTTCAAAGGTTTCGTGGAGGTAGGACTCCGGCGTCGGCGTTTTCATTTTCACATGCCCCTGGTATAGTGGAAGGGTAACAAAACATTGACTCGCCAGGGAGCGAAAAATGGGAACTAGCAAGAACGTACATGAAGCGACCGACTCGAATTTCTCCACCGACGTTGCGACCGCCAGCGGCCTGACGATGATCGACTTTTGGGCGGAGTGGTGCGGACCGTGCCGCATGCTCGGGCCAACCATCGAAGCCGTCGCCGACGAATACGCCGGTAAGGTGAAGGTTTTCAAAATGAATGTGGATAACAATCCCGAAACTCCGACGAAATTCCACATCCGTGGAATTCCGACGGTGATCTTCTTTAAGAACGGCGAAGCGGTCGACCAACTGGTCGGCAATCAGCCGAAAGACGTGATCGTGCAAACGATCCAAAAGCACTTATAAGAATCAACTGATCTTAAAACGAAACGCCTCCGGTTCCTCAAAAGAGCCGGGGGCGTTTCGTTTTTGAAATCGGCCGTACAAGTAACTCGCCGCGTCCCGGACTTCGAAATAAAACCCTGCGAAGACGCGAACCCCCTCACGGCAGTTGACTCTCTCAAGGCGTCCGCTATCCTTTATCTAAGCAGTTGAAATCTCATGTTTATAAGTCCCCATGGAATGGGGCTACTCCGGCCGGACGAGAAGTCGTTCCGTACCGCGTATTGAGAGGGAAACGTCCATGGAAT
>CAZAKW010000232.1:0-4997 GCA_964485835.1 uncultured Bacteriovoracaceae bacterium | reverse complement strand
AGACCGATCGCGGCCGCAGATCCTGAAGATCTCGGAACTGGGGTTGGTCGAGATGACCCGGAAGCGGACCCGCGATACGATGGTTCGCGCGCTTTGTGATTCTTGCACCCAGTGCGAAGGCAAAGGCTACATCAAATCGAAATTAACGGTTGCGTACGAGATCATGCGCGACATCGAACGCGACGGCATCGTGCAAGAAAGCCCGAAGCTTCTGATCCAAGCGCACCCTGACGTGATCGATATCTTGGCGATCGACGAGCGCGAGTCGCTCGATGCGCTCGAGCGTCGTTATAAAAAGCAAATCTATCTGCAGGCCGTGCAGGACTTCCATCCGGAGCATTTCGAGCTGATCGGGGACAAGCGTCCTCGTCAGCGTTCGGAAGAAGCGCTCCTGGACCGGGCACGCGAGTTGGCGCAAACCAACGATCCACGCCGCGGACGCCGCGGGCGCGATCGGGGTCGCGGCAAAGACCGGAACCGTGAAGGCGGAAACGGTGGTGGCAGTAAAGAAGGCGGCGAAGCCCGCGAACCACGCCGTACCGGCGGGGGACGCGAGCGGAATCCGCGAAACGAGAATCGCCATGCGGCGGATCGCCCGAGAATTTCGATCCGTCCCGTGGATGGTGCGAGCGGCGGCGAGAACAAGATCGAGGGTTCACAGACCGAATCTGAAAATCGCGGGCTTGAAAACGATTTGCCGCGGGAGAGCGGCGAGATCGAGATGACCGCGACACGAGCCCCTTCGGCGGAAGACGGAATGTCGGACGAAGATCGGCTGGCCTACCAACGTGCGCAAGCCGCGCAAGACGCAGCTTTGGCTGGAAAGCCGGTTGCTGGAAACGGAGTACCCGCGGGAAATCGTGGAGCGCCGGCCGGAGAACGCGGTGGACGGAGTGGTCGTGGACGCCGCGGGGGGCGTGGACGTTTCCAACGAGGGACGCGGGCAGATCCGCCCACCGGAACTGGCGCTACGATCGTACCCGTAAGCGCAGGCGCTGCTTCGGATAACGGTGGCGACGGCGGAAGCCGAGGCGGCAACGGGGATAGCGGCGGGGACCGTTCCAATCCCCCTGCTTCAGAATAAACCTGACTCACGATGACCGGGTCCTCGAGTTACACTTTTAAAATCGAAGTCCCTCGCCAGATCCATTGGAATCAGGCGGAGGGACTTCGAAGTTTTTCGCGGGAAGATTTCTATGCATTTCTCTGGGAGCTCTTCGACGGCTCGATTCTGGGCGTCCACGAAGGAACGCTTTTAACCGAGGACGCGCTCGCAAGCGGAGTCGAAAGCCAAGCGTGGACGGTCGACTCCGGCGAAGCCCCGCGAGGTCGGGATTGGATCGAAGCCCAGGTTTCGGAAACCGCGGTTTTGTATTTCTCCGACGAAGCGGGTGCGCGGGCGGCAAAGTCGCGCATTGTGGATGCGAGCGGACTGGTTTGCGGAGAAATCGAAGAGCAAAAAGCCGAAGATTGGGACGCGGCTTGGAAGGCATCTTTTCAAGGCGTTTCCGTCCCTCCTTATTGGGAGATCCTTCCACCGTGGCGGGAGTCGCCCGACGATTCCGATTCGAAGGTGATTCGCATCAATCCCGGAGCCGGCTTCGGGACTGGAACCCACGAGACCACCCAGCTTTGTTTACAAGCGGTCGCGTTCGCCTTACGGGATGCCGAGCCGCGAACGCGCGTGCTGGATTTTGGAAGTGGCTCGGGAATTCTCGCGATCGCGGCCGCTCGATTAGGCGCGGACGTCGACGGAGTCGAGATCGATCCGATGGCGGTGGATAACGCGCGTGAAAACCTAGAGCTCAACGACGTGGAAGGCGTGGTGCGCTTCGCGCATACGTTCGCCGAACTCGAACAAGCGACCGGCACGAGCCATCCGAAGTATGCGGTTGTCATTGCGAATATTCTTCGACCCGTGCTGGTCGAATTCGCGGAAACGCTTGTGGGCAAGCTTAAGCGTCCTGGCGGCAAGGTTGTACTCTCCGGATTGATCGCGACCGATCTGCCCGAAGTGATCACGCGCTATTCGAGCCTGCTTGGCGGCGCACGCCCGGAGATCTTCGAACGCGGCGAGTGGCGGGCTTTGGTTTTCCAGACCGAGTAGTCCTTTCAAGCCATTAACCTGCATAGGACTAGCAAAGTGGATGCGAGCGTGAGCGTACGGGGCTTCCTTCCAATTTTGATTCAGGTTTACCGCACAGGAAAGTCGCTTTTAATAGATAAGCATATGTAATTAAATGGTAAAAAATAACATACTGATTTAGTACAATATAAGTGGAGCGCAATGCGTCATTTGCGATATAACTCTCCGGCTATGTTCTTTCACTGAGGCTTTTAGTCGTTCTGGAGTTTGAGATGGTTCTGATTCTGCGGCCCCAATCAAGTTTAGCCCTGATTGCACTGGTGGCGGCCTCCACTGCTTTTGGCGGGAACCCGCATCCTCGAAATTTAAAAGACAGCGATCATTCGCGCTATAGCCGCCTTTTCCCGACGCACGTTGAGTACTGTTCCGGCGGTCAATACGAAATGATCGATGGTTTACGCGGAATAGGCGCCGGACACGCCTTTTCGTACATCCAGGGTCTTTGTAAGGACGGATCGAAAACCTATCCTCAGGTGAAAATCTGCGATGGGAGCGAAGACCATCAGGGCGTGGGAATTAGCTCAAACCGCGATTTTAGAAATGTGAAGTGGGTTGCGGTGCCTTCGTACTCTCTTCTCATGGATGGCGGGGTCCACGAAGGCGAAAGCATTTCAACCAGTACTCTCGATCAAGTGATTGATAGAGCCACCCAAGCGCGCGTCTTCGAAGGTGTGGTCGTCCAACCTGAGCTCGCGAACGATAGAGCGGGCAATGCGTTGCTGGTTCATTCTCTCAATTACCAAGATCAAGCGGCGCGGGGTTCAATCGGAACAGATATTGGTCTTCGGCTCGCGCGAAATCTCGAATGTGTCCGGCTCCCCTTCCTAAAGGAACGGCTCCAAGCCGTCGCGGATCGATTGAACGACATCAATAACTCCTATTATAAGACGGGAATCCCTTACGTCTGGGACGTCACCTCCGATAATTGTACCCACCTTTCACGCTCGATTTTGGATGCGGCCGGTTTGCATGAAGCATCTTCTCTCGGAACGATCCGGAATATCTCCCTCCCGCGAAACGGGGGGTACTCATTGGTGCAAGCGGGTATACTGCGATCGCTGGACCCCGGTGCGGTCTATGCGCGCGAACAAGATCGAAACGCGATTTTATCCGGCAGCCCTTGGTTGCCAACCCAGGTCGGAGTGATCGCAAATTACATTCCTGGATTCTCCAATAACTCCGTTTTTAAACTCACGCGTGGATATTGGCGTGTTCCACTCGCAGATCTAAAAAAATATCAAACCGCAATCGCAGCCTTCGAATCGCCCTCTCCTAACTACAGCGAGATCGGCGCGAATCTTCAGGAATGGGAACTTCGTTATTCCCGCGTCCTCGCGCGAACGCGCGCGAAAGCAGCGCAGCATAGAGATTCTGACTACCAATATTTCCGATCGAAATATGAAAAATATCTTTCAGAAAAACAGGATGAAGTTCGTGAAAAGCGGGCAATTTACGATCGTATCTTGAGCGTTCATTTGGATTTAGAGAAATAGTAAATCAAGTGATGAAATTCGTTTTGGCTTGAGTCAATGTCGCATCGACTCGGCTTCGAGCGAAGAAACGTCAAATCTATTCAAAGTAGATGAATGCGTCCCACCGTCCGTGTTGGCAAAGTTTTCGCCGCGGCTTGAACTTCGGGTCGCGTTCGAGTCGATTGAGAAAATAATCCGTCCATCCCATCCACACACTGCGAAGATCGGCTTTGTCGGCTAGTTCACCGCTAAAAAACTGTTCGTCCGGACGGAAAATTTCCGTCACGACCATCGCCTCGACCGCATACCCGTGGGCGACGCCAAGGTCCCATCGGCTCGGGAAGTCGTTCGTGCGCGTGAATTCCCAGCGGGGATGTCCTTTGGAAAGTTCGATTAAAATATCGGGATAATTCGGGGCCCAGACGCGAAAGACGTCGGGTCGGCCGCGTCGATCGAATTCGGCCACGAGAGTGCGGTCGATGCAATCGATCCATTCCTCGTATGCGCTCCAGTGCCAGGTTCGGGTTCGCTCTAGGCGGAGGGTCTGCGCGACCTGTTCGACTCCGAAAACGAGGGCGACGATCGCCAAGGGAAGGACGAGCGCGCGCGTCTGCCACGCCCGCTGCGCTTCGAAGACGACTAAAGCCGTCCAAACCCAGAACGAGAGATGGAGAAAGTGGGTGAACCAGACCTCCGCTTTCGTATGCCAGAGGTACGCGGAGGAAAGGACCCAGACGAATCCCGCAATTAAAGTCGCGCCTTCCCGCGAGCGGCGGAATTCACGTTTGCGCAGAAGAGTTACCGTAATCGCTAGCGCCCCGACGCCCAGGAAAACGGAGGCGGTCGTCGCGGTCCGATAGCCCGCGCTCCAAGGCTCGGGACTTCCCATGTCTGAGAGTAAAGCCCCGACGAACTCGGCCCAAGAGTTCAGCCACGGGTTTTGATAACCGCCGAGCCGGGCGAACTGCAGTTCCATCTGGTGGAAGAAGAGAGACGGGCGCAAAGCGATCGTCGCGAGCCAAGGGACGAGATAAAGGGCGGTAAGGGCGCCGATTTTAAAAACACGTCGAGGCGCCCGCCAGAAAAGCGCGACGACGACCGGGACGAGGTGGATCGCGTTGAAGTGGAGGAGCGCAGCTAGAGCGAGAGCTGCCGAATAAGGATCGAAAAAACGACGTTCTCGAAAAGCGTCTGGCCAGCCGAATCGATAACCCACGAGTATGGCGACGCCGTACGCGCCAATCCACGATTCCGGGCGGAGGAGTAC
The DNA here is from genome assembly GCA_964485835.1 of uncultured Bacteriovoracaceae bacterium. Lineage (GTDB taxonomy): Bacteria > Bdellovibrionota > UBA1018 > UBA1018 > UBA1018 > JACMQW01. The sequence goes on along the minus strand of CAZAKW010000232.1, from coordinate 112 downwards.
CGAAGACCAGCGCAGGATCGGATCGAAGAGGAGTAAGCCTGCGCAAGCGAGCAACAGAGCCAAGGGCGCGCGCGCTTTCCGAAAACCGTAGAGAAGAATTCCCGTGGAAGTG
>CAZAKW010000231.1:0-5060 GCA_964485835.1 uncultured Bacteriovoracaceae bacterium | reverse complement strand
CTCGCAAGTCGGGCAAAGGCATCAACCCTTTCACGGGTGAGCCAATGGAAATCAAGGCACGTCCAGCTACGAAAAAACCTCGCTGGTCGTTCCCTAAAGGCTTGAAAGAAACCTTCGCTAACAAGCGTTTCTGGTAAGACTTTAGTCTTTTCTCCAGGCTTCGTAAGGGGCTTGAGGAAAACTAGGAAATAGAGTCGCCAAGGAGAGATCCTTGGCGACTTTTTTCGTTTCGAATCTCGCCGATTCGGGGCAAAACTCTCAGATATGAGATTAGTCACTTACGCAGCCACGGGTTCCGCCTCCACGAACGAAAAAATCGGCATCCATACCGGCGATCTCGGTCGGGGAACGATCGTCGACATCGCCTTTGCCTCGGCAAAGCTCACGGCCGAACTCGGAGGATGGATCACCCCACGTGACATGCTTGAATTGATTCGCACGGCCGAGATTTCGCTTCCGAAACTCGTGCTGATCGAAAAGGCCTTCATCGAAGGCAAACTTCCCCCCGAGGCGGGGATGGCGGAAGAAAAGGTCCGTCTCCTCTCCCCGGTTCCCCGTCCTCTTTCGATGCGCGATGGTTACGCCTTTCGCCAGCACGTCGAAGCGGCTCGCCGCAATCGGGGCGTGGAGATGATTCCGGAATTCGATAAATTCCCGATCTTCTACTTCACGAACCATCTCGCCGTAACCGGACCGGGTCCCCTTGAGGTCCAAAAGCTTACCGAAGCGAAACTCGATTTCGAGCTAGAAGCTGCAATCGTGCTTGGCAAGGGCGGCAAGAACGTGCCCGCTGCGAAGGCGGACGAGTTGATCTTCGGGTACATGATCATGAACGATTGGTCGGCGCGCCACCTCCAGATGGAGGAAATGAAACTGAACCTGGGGCCGGCTAAAGGAAAAGATTTTGCGACGTCGCTTGGGCCCTATTTGGTTACGCGTGACGAACTTCGTTCGAGCGCTGTCGACAGCCGGGAGGGCGAACGTCACGACTTACGCATGCAGTGCTTCGTGAACGGAAAACGTGTTTCGGAGGGTAACCTAAAGTCGATGACTTGGACTTTTGCCCAGATCGTCGAGCGCGCAAGCTACGGCGTCCAACTCCACGCGGGCGAAGTGATCGGCTCCGGTACGGTCGGCACCGGATGCTTCCTCGAATTAAACGGCTCTAAAATTACCGACAACCAGTGGTTGAAACCGGGCGACGAATGCGTGCTAGAAATTGATCGCCTTGGGCGACTCGTGAACACGATTCGCGAAGCGCCGCCGACCGAGTTGGACGAAACGCTCCCGCGCTAGTGGGATCGATGCCGGCTCAATCTGAGATGCGATTTCGACTCTACCATTACTGGCGCTCTTCCAGCTCCTGGCGCGTGCGTTGGGCGATGGCGATTAAAGGCCTCACTCCCGAGTACATTCCCGTGAGTCTGCTGGACGGGGAAAGCGAGGCCGAGCCCCATCGGAAACGGAATCCGTTCGGATTCGTCCCGGCGCTTGAGATCCTGGGCGCTGGCGAAGACGGCTCGTCCGTCTTTCTTACCGAATCGCTTCCGATCATCGAATTTCTGGAAGAGGCGTATCCGAATTCTCCGCTTCTCCCTCGAGATGCGATCGCCCGGGCGAAAGTTCGCGCGATGGCGGAGGCGGTGAACGCAGGTATCCAGCCGCTTCAAAACCTGACGACTCTGATCGCGCTAGCGCCGGACGCGGATCCCGATTACGCGGCGAAACGGAAGCACTGGGCCCAAGTCGTGATTCGAGACGGATTCACGGCGCTTGAAAAACTTGTCCAACCCCACGCCGGCGCCTTTTGCTTCGGGGACCGAATTTCTCTCGCCGATCTCTGCCTCGTTCCCCAAGCTTACAATGCGAAACGCTTCGACGTGGATCTTGCGAATTATCCGGCATTGGCCCGCGCGTATCAGTCGGCGATTTCCACGCCCGGTTACTCGGTCTCCGAACCGGAACAATTCAGTCCGACGGCGAAAGAAAGTTAAGTTTCGCGGCCAAGCTCGTGTTTTTAGCGTCAAAATCACCGTGAGGCGGATTTAAGGGGGTTTTCATCGCCGCTTCAAGCCCGTTCGTTATTCTTGATGGGTAGGTTGGTGGACCAAAAGCAACCCAATCACGAGCGCAAGGGAGGTGTCTGATGATTTATATGAGAACGACCATCCATCCCGTATTTCCGGCAAAAGTTTCAAGCCGGGCTAGGGACGATCCGTAACCCTGAAAGCGGTTCGCTCCGATCGATCGAAGCCCCTCCTTCGATGGATCCAAAATCCGCGAACCCCTTTATCTAAAAATACGACTGGCGTGCCCAATTCATTGAAATGCCGTATGCGCTCTCTCCTCACTCGGGAGTCGCATGCGGCATTTCACGCTTTTCACATGAGTGCACTTTTGCTCCAACGATGCTCGCAATTTGTTTTACCTCGCCTAGAGCTTTCTTCTATGCTTGGGGCATGGAACGTCGGCCCTTCGCATGAGCCCCCAGACAGACGAACTCACCGCAAAACAAGATCCGATACGCTTGTTCACGTCCCTCGTGCGAACCGGTGACCGAGTGCTTGTCAGTTCGAGCGAAACGCATGACGCCCTTGTACGATTTGGGTACGAGATCGAGCACTATGCAAACGACCTGCGCATTTTGGGAGGCGCGGCCGAAACACTTGATTCGGCTTGGTGGACCGGTGCGAATACTCTGTATTCGATCGACGATGCCTTCCGCATCTTTCAAAGTTTTTTCCGTCGCTTGAAACCGAAGCGAGGCATCCTGGTTTTTTCTTTCGCGAAAGCGAATCTCAACCACCCCTGGGAGAGCGAAGCGGTGATGCTGCTCCTTCGACAAACGGGGTTCCACCTCTCCCACTCGCTCGAAAGCCCAGACGAGCACCTCTATTTCTGTCGACGGATCTAGTTGCTCGATCGGCGGATTGATCTCCCACCTCCCGTAGCCTGACGCTCCTCAATCGAAATTCTTCCAACCGAGGAGCCAATGTCCACCGGTGCGAAAGGACCCTCTTTCGTGTGGCACTACTGCCGTCACCCTCGATCAAATAAAGAAACGCCGCATTAAGAGGATGAGATTCCTGAATTATTCTCCAAAGAAGGGGTTTTGGAACGCCGTCTTTTTATTGGCACATCGGTTGCTCTAGCTGAAGGAAGTTGAATCTTTTCGGCGAGTGATCGCCCTCAACCCTTATCCGTCGGTGACGGACGTGGAGCGCCCCAGACTATGAACTCGAACCCCTCTTTGTTTCGTTCAACCTATTACGCTGCCTTTGCGGCGCTGCTGATCACCCTGGTACCCATTCCGGCGCTCGCCGCCGAATCAAACGCACAGGAGCTTTCAAACGCTTCTCCACTTCTGTTCACGGAAACCGAACTCCAAGTCCAATACGGAAAGTATTCGGAAGCGACCATCGCGCTTCCCAATGCGGAAAATCGCACCGTCGAATGGTCGATTATGGGAGCGAACATCCCCCCGGGGCTTTTCATCTACGACACGAAAACCGCCAGTCTGGTGATTTACGGAAATCCGGCGTTTACCGGAACTTGGTGCACGATTTACGCGGCGAGCTCGTCCGCCGCGAATGGCAAAATGGCGCTGCAAGGAAGCCACGAAATTTGCTTCAACTCCCTTCCCAACCCCGACGTATCCCATCCACGTTTTTCCAAAGAAGATCGTTATCTTGAAACTCGCCGTCCGGGTGTTTCGTTCGACGAAACGCTTTCGGTGAGCGGCGGGCAAGGCAACTTAAGCGGCGAAGTTTACGAACAATTCTTCCCCGATGCGTCCACGACTCTCCGTTACTCGAACGGGAAGTTTCGATTAGGCGGAACCATTGCCGCCGAAGGCTCCTATCTTTTCGCGCTCAAAGCTCGCGACGCGCAAGGAAACGAGAACTCCCAACAGTTCGTGCTCCCCGTCCGAGACGCCCAGGAAGTCCCGGCGTGTCCCGCCGGCCATTACTTCGATTCCGACTTGGGCTATTGCGTCCCCGTGAACTCGAGCAATAGTTGCCCAAGCGGAACCTATTTCGAAGCCACGACGAATACCTGCGTGCAATATCCAGCTCCGCCTCCGACCGTCGTTTGCGCAGCCGGATACTATTTCGATCCGTTTCTTTCGAATTGCGTTCCGGCCTACGCGGAACGATGCCCCTTGAACTATTCCTACGACATTTACGAATCCCGTTGCGTTCGCCAACCCTATACCTGTGGTTTTGGCGAACGTTACGACTACTTCGTGAAGGATTGCGTCCGGGTTTACCGCCAAACCTGTTCGTATAACGAACACTACGATTACTACCTCGATCGCTGTGTTCGGAATTACGACGCTTGTTATCGTGGCTTCTACTACAGCTACAGTTTCGCTCGCTGTATGCCGGTGAATTATGGCTGTTCCTACGACGAAGTCTACGACCCGCGCTACGGAGGTTGCCGTTCGATCTACCGACCGACCGCGTGTTACTACGGCCAAACCTACGACTGGCACCTCAACCGATGCGTATCGGTTTATCACTATCGTACCGTCTACTGTTCGGCGGGACGTCGCTACGATCCTGTCTATCAAACCTGTCGTGACTATTACGTACGCCCTCCCGTCCACGTCGTGATCGTCCCGGCCCCGGCCTACTGCCCTTCGGGATCGGTGTATCAAGGCGGGAGATGCGTTCGCGTAAGCTCGCGGCCGACTCGAGTCGTTGTTCCCCGGGCGCCTCAGGGAGCTCCGACTTGCCCTCCGGGTTCGGTCTATAATAGTGGATCGGGACGATGCGGAGCTGCGAACGCTCCACAGCGGAATCCGAACAACCGGACGTCACGCACCCAAAATCCTTCGACCGGAACGCCGAGTCGGACGAGCACTCCAGCGAATCAAACGCCTCCAACGGGAGCACCCAATCGAACGACTACGCCAGCGAACCGGGCGCCGGAGAACCGTATTCCATCGAATAGTACACCAAGCCGGAGCACGCCTACTCAGTCCGCACCAAGCCGGAGCACGCCTACTCAGTCCGCACCAAGCCGGAGCACTCCTACTCAGTCCGCACCAAGCCGGA
>CAZAKW010000230.1:0-5076 GCA_964485835.1 uncultured Bacteriovoracaceae bacterium | reverse complement strand
TTTCCACGCGTCGAATCGAACCATTCGGGGTCCGAGTCGGTATCAACCCCGAATCCCGGAAGCGGCATCGCTAGGCTATCGAAGAATGGGATTAAACGCTTCGACGAGTAATTCGAAAGGACGGCGAAGGGAGCGGCATCCCGCTCTGGCGTCGATCCGAGACAAGTGGACGTCGATTGCATGGCGTATTTTTCTTCAATCTCGAAGTAAGCGGCCACGTACCAACAAAGCTCTTCTCCTTCACGGGCCTCGGCCGGTGAGGGAAAGATCAAGCCGGATAGCTCCCCTAAACCGTAAAACCGTCCAAACATTCGGTAAGATAATTTCTTACCGCCTCGAAGTTCGAACTCACCGCTAGCGGTGAAGTGCGAGGCCCCTTCTGCATTCTCGTGAAACCGACGAACGAGTTCACGGCCCTTCTGCTTGAAATCAGGGTCCTCCGAAGTCGGCGAGCCATACCGCTCTTCGACCCGCTCCATCTCGGTGTCTTGTCTCGCGAGATAGACCTGTTTTAAGAACGAGAAAGGCAGCGCTGCAAGCGTGCTTTCAAGCACGGCGCGAGATTTCGGATCGGTAGCCGGCACACCGCAACTCGTGTTAGCGTCGATGGCTTGCGCGGACGGGCGCGAGCTTACCGACGAGGCCGAGAAAGCGAGCTCGTCGCGGACCAACGGCGAATTCTCCGCCGCCGGTCCGGAGACCGACAAACGCCCCAAGCCGAAGCAAACCGACGCCATCGCAACTGAGTACGCGATCGCCTCAAACGAAAACTTCCGAATGGAGGGCGTACGCATTATTCACCGCCTCGAACAAGAACCACTTTACTGCTCCCTGCGGGGTTAAACCTTACGATCCCGAGTTCGTTTTCGCGCTGGCGCGCACTTTTTTCCGCTTCGGCGCCGGAAGATAACGGATCGCTTTGCCCTCGAGCAAGATCTGGCCTTCGGCTCCGTCGTCGGCGCATTCGGGAGTCGAAAAACGCTTCTGCTTGCCGTCCATATAATAGACGACCGATCGCACGTCGATAACCGCGTCTCCTTTGAGATCGCGTTTCGCGCGCACGAGCAGTTGGCCCGCGCCCTTGTTGTAATAATTCCGACATAAATCCAGCTCTTCGCGCTCAGTGTTCAGCGAATCGAAATTCACCTTCACCCGTACCGGCCCCAAGACCTTAAAACGACGAGCAGGCTTTTCGTCCACGTGAACATCCTGCTCGGGAAAAGCGTACGACTTAAACTTCGACTCGGGAAGCGTTGCGCAACCCACCGCGGCAACTATTCCGCCAAAAGCGATAAACCGCCCGACAAGCCTGAAATTTTCGGCGTCAATCAATCGACGCATGATGAAAGAAATACCGTTCACCACTCGTTTAAGGTTCTTCGTAAACGTATTTTTCGTTTTTGTAGTTTCGGAGGAACCACTTCTTACCTTCACGTTTTTCAACGTACTGGGGAATCAGCGGGATTTTACCGCCGCCGCCCGGAGCGTCGATCACGTAGTGCGGAACGGCCATTCCGGAAGTCCAGCCGCGAAGATTCTCGATGATCTCAAGCCCCTTTTCGACGGGGGTGCGGAAGTGGGAAATCCCTTGGGACATATCGCACTGGAAAATATAGTACGGCCGCACACGCATCATCAAAAGCTTGTGATTGAGCTCCTTCACGATTTTCGGATCGTCGTTCACGCCCTTAAGCAGAACCATCTGGTTATTCACCACGCAGCCGGCGTTCGCCAGGCGCGCGACCGCATCGAACGCCTCCTGCGTGCACTCCTTGGGGTGATTGAAATGGGTGTGCACGAAAACCGGGTGGTACTTCGTCAGCATCTGCGCGAACGATTCGGTGATCCGCTGCGGGAGCGTGACGAGATTTCGCGTGCCGAGCCGGAAAACCTCGACGTGGTCCATCGCGCGCAGCCGCGAAAGGATGTACTCAAGCCGGTCGTCGGAATTCGAGAGCGGGTCGCCGCCGGAGATCACGACGTCACGGATCTCCTTATGCTCGGAAATGTATTTCAAGCCGTCTTCCAGCTGCTTATTCGCCGCGGACGACGAGGGGTCGGAGACTTTCCGCTTCCGGGTACAGTGGCGGCAAAACACTGGGCAGTTGTGGGTCGTGTAGAACAAAACGCGGTCCGGATAGCGGTGGGTGATGCCTGGAACGGGCATGTCTTTTTCTTCTCCAAGTGGATCCTCAAGGTCCATCTCGCGAATCGTCAATTCGCCCATCTTCGGGACGGATTGGAGACGGATCGGGCAGTTCGGATCGTTAGGATCCATAAGCCCCGCATAATACGGAGTGATGCCCATGTTGAACATCTCGTTGGACTTCTCAAACGCCTCGCGCTCTTCTTGCGTCGGAGGCAGAACTTTCTCGAGCTGCTCGAACGACTTCACGCGCTTTTGCTGCTGCCAAATCCAGTTGTTCCAATCCTTGTCCTCCACGTCTTTCCAAACGTCGGGACGAGGCGCAGGCGCAAAACGCTCGCGAACAGTGTTTTTGGTAACGATTTCAAAAGCCATGACGCAGACCTCTCAATCAGTCTCGGTTTCAGTAAAATTTACAGTAGAGGGATCCCCGAAAATGCCAGAGTTTGAAGGCTATGTAAACCCGCGTTATCCCTCCTCGACTCTCAAGGACCTTCCTGTTTTCTAACCATCCAGGCAGGATAACGCTGCGCGTCCTTTTGTGGCGGTGTTACGCTACCCTTCTATGCTTGGAAATCTATTCTTGGGCTTCTCGCTTCTCGGCGCCGAGTGGGTTCTTTACCTCTTGGTCGCTTTATCGATCTATTCCGTCAGTCTGCTTTTCGAGCGCAGCCTTTTTTACCGAGGCGCACTTTCGGGAATCGAAGAATTCCGCATAAACGTGCGCGACGCCGTGAATTCCGGCGAATGGGACCGAGCGCTCCAAATCGCGCGCACGCGGAATGCGGCGCAGACGAAGGAAAAACCGGATCTTGAATCCGCCATGGCGGCCGCTTTGCTTGCGGAACGAACCGGCACTCCGGAAGTTTTAAACGAACTGGCCCAAGATCACGTCGTTCGCGCGCGGGTCAAATGGGAAAAGTCCCTCGCGATCCTCGCGACCATCGGGAACAACGCTCCGTTCGTCGGCCTCTTCGGCACGGTTTTGGGAATTATCAAAGCCTTCAACGACCTTTCCCAACAGGGTGGCGGCGCGGGCGTAACCGGTGTGACCGCTGGGATCGCGGATGCGCTCGTTGCTACAGCCGTTGGGATTCTCGTCGCGATTCCGGCCGTCGTCGGTTTCAACCTCTACCAACGCCGTACGAAGAGCGCGCTCTCCGAGGCGGAAGCACTGAAGTCGTTTCTGGTCGGTAAAATCGCCGGCGCACGCAACTAACCGGAAACCACGAAAGGATCGCAAATGGCAGGTACCTTTGGCGGCGGCGACGAAGACTCCATTTCCGGTATTAACGTCACCCCGCTCGTCGACGTCGTACTCGTGCTGCTCGTGATCTTTTTGATGACCGCTCCCGTGCTCTACCAGTCGACAATTAAGGTCCAGCTCCCGAAGGCCAAATCGGGCGAAGACGCCGGAACCAAAAATCCGCTGAATTTCACGGTCAATGCCGAAGGCAAGGTTTACTGGAATTCGGAAGAACTCTCTTGGGAGAAGCTCACGGAAAAACTCAAGGGACTGGGCCCCCAGGCCGCCGACGAGACCGCAGTGATTTCGGCGGACCAAGCCACGCCCCACGGCACGGTGATCCAGCTGATGGACGCGCTTCGCACGGCCGGCCTCGTGCGTTTCGCATTGAACGTGGAAAGCCCAGCCGCAAAGTGATCGTCGCTTCGACCCAGGGTCACTAGGCGCCGACCCCTCAAATTCCCGGTTGCTGCACGCCCAACGAGTCCGGACTCACTTCGACCTTAACCGGCCCTAAACTCTTCCGCGGCTTGATGCTTTGGTAGACTGGCTCTGCAGGCGCCGCTTGCTGTACCACCGCCCGCAGTCGCGTGGCCGAATCCCGGCGATCGCGATCCTGGAGATGGTGGACGAAGTTCTGGATGTTGTAGTTATTCAAAGCGCATCGGCGATCCGAGGTCTTCTTCCCGTCAGTGCGCACGAACTTCGAATTGAACGAGGCGGGAGTCCAAGCCGAGCTCGCGTCGGTCTTCTTCCACTCGCTCGGCCACCAGTCGGAATAAACGCCCTCGAGATTTGAATTGGCCCCGTCTTCCGAGAAGTAACTCTTTAACGTGGCGTCCTTACAGAGTTCGTAGAAGCGATGGCGGTTCTCGAACGCTAGCGTTTGCATACAGATCCGGGCCCGCATTTGCGCGATCGAGCCGTTGCGATCGTCCGCGCCCCAGACCTTTTTCGGGTTATTGGTACGAACATAGAGATCGGGATCGGAGTTTTTCACGCTCCGTCCGGCGAAAAGCCAACCGGTGATCCACCGCACCAAAGGATCGCCGATCGCAGTCGATTGGATCATCACCCGATTGACTTCCCTTTGCTTCGCATAGCGCTCACGGGCGATTTTTTGGAGGGCTGCGGAGCTTGCGTCACGACCATGCACAATTTCGTTAAGTTCTTCCAACATCATGTAAAGCGGCGTGGAGAACACTTCTTCCAGCGAGAAGATGTTCTGCCGGTTGACGTATTGGGCGGTGGCCAAATCGTTAATCGCATCGTTAGGATTCAAGCCATGGAGCTGGATTAACCGCTCGACCATATGCTCCTGGGTGATGGCCAAAAGATCTTTTTGGTGCTTATCCAGATCGGTCCCTCTTCGTACCCGCATAGAGAAGTCATAATCAATCAAGCTGTAGAGCCGACCGCTTAAAAACGCATCCGAGAGGTAAAGAATTTCAAGCTCGTCGTAGGCAGTATCAACCAGATCGAGCACCGCATTTTCGTAGACTTTGTTCTTCGAAAGAACATCGATCTTACCGAGACGATAATCGCGACCGACCTTCGCGATTCCTTCGTAAGCGCCCACGATCTTGCTCAGCCGTTCGCGGGTTTCCGCCACACTCGGCAGCAGAGCCATGTCCGTCTCGGAGGAGGACTCTAAACGGCTTTCCAGTCGTTCGAGATATCGAAT
>CAZAKW010000229.1:0-5085 GCA_964485835.1 uncultured Bacteriovoracaceae bacterium | reverse complement strand
TCCAAGCGGCTTTTGACTTCGCCGCCAAATCGAAAAATCCCGCGATTCGTGAGACCGAACTGTTGCGTAACGTAGTGGTGAACGGCGCCATTCTCCTACTCAGGGGTCGTGGTAGCTCCTACGACTCCGCTACCCAGCAGATCGTCAAAGGGACCGGATGGTATGGCGCCAATTCAAATGGCACCCAATCCGGCCTCGCCGAATTCCAAAAAATACTCGACCAAAAGTGGCTCGATGACGAAGGGAAGCAGGCCGTTAAAGCCTTCCTGAATGCAACGGACTACGACAGCGATGCCTTTAAAAAGAGCATTGGTTTTCCACCCCAGTTCGCGATCATGGACGCCACAACGAAGGCGAATTTAAGCCAAAAAATCGATCGTGCGACCGCGCGTTCGAACTTTGCGGTCCTTCCCGTCGAGTTCCTGGAAAAGGCTCCCCTCCTTGAAAAACTTCTCGCCCAGAGTAAAATTCCCGCGGGACAGCAGGAATTCATTCAAAAGACACTCCCTATCGAGAAAAACCTTTACGACAAATCCGCATCGGTGATCAACGATCCGAATGGAAAGTTCATCGACTATTTCGGGCGCGAAAAGGAGACCCAGGACGTCGTGGACGCCCTCACTCGGATCAAGAAGGGCCACGTCCTTCTCACCGGAAAAGCCGGCGTGGGAAAGACGACGATTCTTGAAATCCTTTCCGACCGGATGGTCCAAGGAAAACTTGGCATTCGGAACGAACTGAGTCCGATCATCCTCGAACTTCCGATCACTCTGCTTACGAATAATTCGGATCCCACCGCGATTAAAGACGCGATTTATGCCGCAAAACTGATGGCCAAGGGGCTTAACCGACGTGTGATTCTCTACGTCGACGAGGCCCACATCATGTCGGACTTAACTCGCAACGCGATCAAGAGCTTTCTGAGCGAGTCGTTAGGACCGGAAGATACCCTGGTCCATATGGTGATCTCGACCACTTCGGGAGAATCCGCCACGTTCTTCAAAGACATGGCCTTCAGTCGTCGTTTCATCGAAGTGATGATCCGCGAATTCCATCGCGAAGAAACAATCGCCCTCGTCAAAAAAGCAAACGTGCCGGTTTGGGAGCGAATCCAAAAAAATAAAGTTCGGGCATTTAATGGACAAATCTCGGACGAGGCGATGAACTTCGCGTACAAGTACGGATATTTGGAACAGCCGCACGCCGGTAATCCTACCGGCACGCTTGAGCTGCTCGAGGGGGCCATTGTCCGGAAACTGAATAACGATCAGACCGGATTCAAAGGCGATTTCGGCCTTGAGGCCGAGGATGTCCAAGAATACCTCCGCAATAAGTACGCGGAGGCCCTTCTCCCTGACGATCCAGATTTTCAGAAGAAGTTCGAGGCCCGCTGGGCGGAAGTGGACCGCGCTTTCCAGGGAAACGAAGGATTCAAGCACGAGTTCAAAAAGCAGCTTCGCACGCGCCTCGCCAATCCTCACGAGAAGAAAATGATGGCGTCGATTTTCTTTGGTCCACCCGCTGCTGGGAAAACCTATTTCAACGAGCTGCTGTCCCGTTCGTTCTACAAATCTAAACCTTTCACCATCAACGGCGGTGAATACAAGAATGGTGGACTCGAGGTAAACAAGTTGATCGGGTCCCCTCCTGGAACGGTCAACAGCGACGAGTTAGGCGCCTTAATCAAGTTCATCATCGAGAATCCCATGGGTGGAGTGATCAAGATTGAAGAAATGGACTACCTCCATCAGGACGTTATCCAACTCATCACCAACATGATTACCGACGGTGAAATCACCGACGCCAAAGGGAAGGTCTGGCGAACGAATGGATTCCTGCTCGTCGGGAATACCAATATCGGACAGGACTTGATGATCAATGCTAGCGCGGCGGAGGCGATGACCTGGGAGCAATACCAGACGCGAAAGTCTCAGTTGATCGAAACGGTGAGCGAAAACGGAAAAACTTACACCCGTGTGAAGAAAAAGAAAATCGAGCAAGTTTTCGACCGCCTCATGGAAACGATTGTTTCGAAATCTAATTCGAACGAGGACAGTTCCCTCGTTGCCCAGGAAGCGCAGAAACAGAAGCGTCGATACAAAGGCCACTATTTAATGAGTCCGGATCGCGACGAGCTTGAAAAAGCTGCGCAGTATTGGGCGGAAAAATACGCCGCCGACCGCGCCCTCGATTACGGGGTTACGTTTAAGATCCCTCCAGAAGTCGTACTCGACCTTGCTGAACTTGATCAGTACGATTTCGTGAAAGGGCATTCTTATGTGGTCGAACGCCTAGAGGCCTCCCTGGGAGATGTTCTGGGAGACTTATCTCGTACGCGGGGTGCAAGTTATTCCGTTTCGCTCGAAGCAACCGGGGCTGGGCGCACACTTGTCGTGCTCGACGAAAAATCTGGGAATGCGACCCGCCACGCCCTCGAATCGGTCGGCGAGGCTAATAAAAATCCGTGGGCTTCGAGTCCAGAGATGTTGAAGCGCATCCGCGAGTTGCCGACGCTGATGAACCGAAGATTAAAAAGCTCGGCGCCCCAGATTCTTGGCGCCCAGTCCTTGGCCAAGAAAAAGACCTTAAACTGGAATGGCACCAAGTTAAATTTTACACTTCTTGGGACCTCGGGAAATGGAAAGACCCAGTTCGCGAAGGCTTTAGCCGAATCGCTCTATGGGGACAGCAGTGCGATTTTCACAATCACGAACTTGAATTTCGAGGGTGATCTCAATACCTACATCCGACCGCGTGTCGGCTACGTGGGCGGCACGCAGGAAACGGAATTCGAACGCTGGGTGAAAGCCAGGTACGAATCCGGAGGCGGCGTTATCCTCCTCGACGAGCTGCTCTCCTTCGACGGTCTCACTCGCGAACAAATCGCTTCCCGGTTGAACGTCTTCACGCAACTTTACGAGTTGCTGGACGAACGCAGGCTTCGCATCGGTCCGAAAACATTCGATATGGCGGCGTTTTCGGTGGTCATCACGGGCAACGCACTCCAAGAGTATTTCTTCGGAGTCGATGGGGGGCTCGACATGGACAAACAGGTCGCCGATATAGAGCGCTCCTTGACGAAAGACGACATTGCAAAATACCTTCAAAGCAAATACGGATTCGATGCCGCCAAGACCGCCCGCCTCGGAGAAATCTACGTCAAAGGCCCCCTTCGACGGGCTGACGTGCCGGCTGTGGGGAGAATTTTGATCACCGACGCAATCGCAGAAGTCGCGCGCGGGCTGCCGCGCAAAGTCGACTTTACCTATGATCCGGAGATCGTCCAGCGCATCACCGCGGAAAAAACGACGGTCCGTCTAGGAATGCGGGATGTGAACTCCGCGTTCAACACGGTCCTGATGAACCCGTACGCGAACATCATTTTCGACCTTCCGGGAGTAACGAAAATCGAAGTCCGGATGGTCGGTGCGACCCAAAAATTGCAGTGGTTCGCCGATGGAAAAGAAATCTATCTCGCGGGAGAACAGTTCGATCCGGAAGCGCCGATGAATCAGGTCTGGACGTATCGAAGCGAATCCAAGCTCCCGGACTTCACACCCCAGCTCGAATCCATCATGAGTCCGAAAGTTAAACTTTCCGATCTTGATAAAGAGATCATCGCGGTCCATGAATTTTATGGCCACTGGGTGCCGAGCGTCGTCCTCCAAGGAGAGAATACAGCCGTTTCGATCAATCTTAATCCGGGGGAAGGATACGGCGGATACGTACAGTTCAAACAAGACGAAAGTATCGTGAGAACGCTAGTCGGCCTCTCAAAGGATGCGATTAAGTCCGAGGGCGGCCACCGCGCTGTCTTCCTTCGAACCAACCATTTCGCGTCGGGCGGCGGCGGTTCGTTAGGAGCAAAACTTTCCGAACGTAGCGACGACTTTGCGCACGTAACACGAAATATCAACGCGATTATCGCCAATCATTAGCTTGACGGACTTTCGGAGCATAGTAGCGAGCACGAGCTTAGGGTCTGAAGGGAGACGCTTCATTCCGTCTATGCTTTTGCGGCGGATGCATTGATCCGGACAGAGATGCGAAAGAACGTCTTTCGAGAAGCTTACGAGCACACGAAACAAAAGGGATACGTGAGCGCGGAAAAGCTTGACGAACTCGCGCGTGAAATTGTGCCTAGCCTCGGCTCGAAGGACGTGACTTTCGTAGCGGCACTTGTGCATGGAGTTCGGAAGACGGTTCGGAGCCACGCCAAAATTGGTCGTCCTGTCCCAAAGGCTCTTTTAGAGAATTTTCTCCGTCGGACACTCGAAGAGTTATCCTCACAGGTGTCCACGGCGGACCGAGCTTTACTTGCAAAGTACGTCGTAGACGGAATTGGTAGTCTGGACTTTAACTGTAAGAAATACTTGGCACCGAAGTGAGCCCACGCGTCAGATGCGGAATGACCGCAACGGGACTACGGCATGGTAATGATGGAATATCGACAGCCATGGCGTTTTAGTAATGCAAAGTTTAATATGAAGGAATGCCTCACTTCGTTGCGTGCCTCGGAATTCTTTTTTTAGCAGTTCTCAACACTGCCGCCGCACGCTCAATCGACCTCCATTCCCACCTGGTTATGAAAGAAGGGGTGGGGTTTTTATTGCGGGGAGAATTTGACGAGCCCGTAAAAGCGACCGCTTCCAATAGCCGGTTCTCCACGAAATTCACGCGCGCGTCGCTTGATCCCTCCGGCTTGAAACTGATCGTCGTTTCGCTTTACGCACACCCCGTGCTCACCCTCGGGAAAGTGCGAGAGAGCCTGGAGCGCCAGGTTTCCGCAATCCAGAAGTACGTAAACGAGAATCCGGGGTGGATCATAGCCTCCGAACCCTCGGAAGCGCGCCAGGCACTAGCGGCGGGCAAACGCGTCTTTGTGCTTTCGATCGAAACAGCGGGTGGAATTTTAGAGACGCCGGAGGATCAAGCGCTTTGGATCGATCGCCACAAAATTCGGATTGTCACGTTTATGCACCTTTCCCCCGATCGACTCGGACGGGGCGTTTCCCTTTGGCCAGGGATTGGAATCTTAAACTCGCCGCACCTCATTGCGAATTGCATGACCGGAGAAGGGTGCGT
>CAZAKW010000228.1:0-5090 GCA_964485835.1 uncultured Bacteriovoracaceae bacterium | reverse complement strand
CGGATCAAGTCTCCTACCGACGTCGTCGTCAGGTATTCTTGCATCAAGATGCCGAGGTTTTCGAAATAAGTCTTCGTAAGGATAAATTCGACGGTATCGCTTTTTACGTCGGTTGCGCCAATCAGGTCTTTCGCCGGATTGATGTTTTCGCCGACGCTGGTCAGAACGTCTTTAATCGAAATCTCGTCCATTGAACGAGAGAGCACGTAACCTCCGCCCGGCCCACGGACGCTCTTCACGACCGAGCCTTTCCGCAAGCGGCGAAAAAGCTGCTCGAGGTAGTGGAGCGAGATCTTCTGACGCTCAGAGATCTCTTGAAGGCGGACTGGACGACCATTCGAATTGAAGGTCAGGTCCAAAATCGCGCGGACAGCGTACCGTCCTTTAGATGTCAAACGCATGGCTTTTTTCTCCTGTTACCTCTCACAAATCCATATTGGTCGTACCATGGTGGATATAGTGCGTCAACTACTTCCCCCCATCTTATTCGTTCAGCCCCTTTACTCCGTCCCCCATCCTGCCGAAAAGCCCTTGAGAAAGGCTGTGTTCCGCAGCTTTTGGGGATCAAACTTATGACGGACAAAAAAACTCAACGTTTCACCTTTGATCCCGAAGCGGATGGCGCTCAAGTGCCCACTCTAACGTCCCTTCTTTATAAGAAAAACGTTGTAAAAACAGGGAGTTCTGCAGAAAATGGCCGGTTAGGCTTTGGATCAAAGGCAGAACAAGGAGATCGCTCAAGAATCATGACGCTTGATCCTACCGTCACGATTGAGCGCCCCGTCCCAACCGCTACCCCTCCTGCCCAACATGGGGCTCCTCAACCCGGTGTGAATACCGGAGTGAGCATGCCCGGGCTAGGGCTCGCGCCCGAACTTGTCCATTCTACCTTCTCCCCCCAGGCGGGCGCGGTCCCCTCGATGGGGGCCAATCCGTCCGGCCCTACGAATCGCCGCGTGGTCCCCGCTGCGGAACCTTACGTTCAAGGTCCGCGCCTCGCACCAACGCTGCCAGCGAAATACCCGACCGGGGCAACCGCATCGGAAGGAATTCGGACGCTTTGCCAACGGATCGCCGTTGCCGGCGCCATCGTTTTCGAACCGGCCGGAAGTGATCTTTTTCTCACCAAGCACATCGTTACCCAGCACTCGGAGCGGGTGCCAGCGTGGGACGGGATGCAAATCTCAACTCGCGATTTCGCGGACCTCTGGGGCCGACTGCAAAAGTACGGCTTCGCGGAATTTTCTACCTTGGGAGTTGCCGGTCAGGGAAACTTCGATCGTGCAGCCTTTCGCGTCGCTTTCCAACTGCGGGCCACCGAATGGGTCACGCTTGTTCGCACGCGCCAAGCGAGTGGCGACGAAGCGATCGTCGCGTTGATCACGGAATCCAGCGTGCAGGCGCACCTGCCCTCATTCCATTCCGCCGCGCTCGCAAAAAAAGCGGCTTAGGCCAAAGCCCCGGCTTAACCTTGGTCGACGCAAAAAAGCATCTCGCGGCGGTTTGGGTCCGCCGGGTCGAACTCAAGCCGCACTTCCCAGTAAGGAAGATCCCCCGCCTTAAGGGCTGCGTCGACCCCCGGAAAAAGATCCATCCATTCGAAGAGCACGAGGACTTCGGGTTCCCAAAGGACTTCCACTAACCCCGTCGCTTCAAGCTCCGCTTCGCTTCCGAGTCGATATCCGTCGGCATGCACGATTCGAAGCCCTCCCTCGGAGGCGTACTCATGGGCGATCGCAAAGGTTGGGCTTCCTTCGGCTTCACGGGACACGCGAAGCGCGTCGAGCAGAAAGCGCGCGAATGTGGACTTTCCGGCGCCCATGGGGCCACGAAGCGCGATCCGAGGAAGGAACTCTCGACGCATTTGCAGCGCTTGAATTCGCTCGGCTAGTTCAAGCGCCAAACCGCGTAGCTCGTCTTCGCCCCCGGTCTTTCGGATGCCGGGAGATTTAGAGGAGGCTGGCACGGCACTCGATCGGGAGCTGCGAGTCGCGGTCAGTTTTGATTTCTTTGAAGGCATGGCTGATGTTCTCGATGATGTCCATCGCGGTCATACTGCGATGGCCCTTGGTCTCGGCGGCGATCCCGCCTGCCAAGCTATGGAGATACACCCCGAGCAAGGTGGCTTCGAAAGGATCCATTTTCTGCCCAAGCAACCCGCCGATCATCCCGGCCAGTACGTCGCCGCTTCCCGCGGTGGCCATCCCGTCGTTCGGATAATGGTTAAGGTAAATCCCTTTATCCGGAGAACCAATCAACGTCGCCGCGCCCTTCAAAAGCACGATCGCATGGGTCTTCTCAACGGCGGCGCGCAAACTTTTCACGACGTCTTGAGTGACTTCTTCGCGCGAAAGTCCCAGAAGACGAGCCATCTCGCCGGGATGGGGCGTAAGTACGGTCGGTGCGCGCCGGGAAATCAACAAGTCGTGAAGACCGTGATCCGCGATCAGATTCAAAGCATCGGCATCCAGAACCATCGGACCTTGGTAATGGACCAGGAGTTCTTCCATCACCTTGCGTCCGTCGGGGCGAAGCCCCAAGCCGGGACCGACGACGATACTGGAGTAGGTTGGAAGCATCTGCCGATAGAGATCGTAGGCCTCGCCTTCGAAGCGAAGCGCGACCGCCATCGTTTCGGAAGCGATCTTTTGCATCAAGAGTTCGAACGAATCTTGCCAAGTAGCGACGGTGACCAATCCCGTCCCCATGCGATGACAAGCCCGGGAAGCCATCTCGATGGCGCCGATTCTTCCGGGCGCTCCGCCCACGAGCAGGGTGTGGCCGAATGAATTTTTATGGCCGTATCGATCTCGCTCTTTCAAAAGTGCGGAAAGTGGCGCTTTCAACAGAAGAAATTGATCGCCCTCGACTCGGAAGCGATGCGGAAGCGAGATATCGACGTTGATCAAGTTTCCTCGCTTGGCGGCGCCCGGCGGCAGAAAATGGCCAAGCTTCGGAAATCCGAACGAAACCGTCATCGTCGCTTGAATGGCGCTGCCGTGAATGATTCCCGTATCCCCGGAAACTCCCGAAGGAATGTCCAGCGAGATCACTTCGCGCGCTTTCATCCGATTGATCACCTCGACGGCGTCCGCATAAATCCCTTCGAGATCCCACTTCAAGCCGGTGCCAAGCAGCCCGTCCACGACCGTGAAGGGTCCAGGGGCTTGCACCAGAAACGACTCTAGACTTGCGATCTGATCGAGCGAGGTTAGTTTAGCGCCGATCTTTTTCAGGATTTGAAAATTCTTTTCGACCGACGGCGGGTATTTGGTGCTGGGTTCGATATAGAAAATCCGGACGCGGCGGCCTAGCCCGATCAGTCGGCGGGCGACTACGAACGCGTCTCCCGCGTTATTTCCGCTCCCCGCAAAGACCAAGATTTCCGTATCCAGCCCCGCAGACGGAAAATTCTCAAGCAGGATCTGCGACGCCGCTCGACCCGCGTTTTCCATGAGAATATCCGGGACAATTCCGTACTCTTCTTCCGCGAGCCGATCAATCTCGCGCATTTCCTGGCTCGTCGTGACTCGCATCGATTCTTGATGGTGACGCATAGCTGTTTTTTCCTGGGGTTACGGTTCGTATCCGACTTAAGGAGCCAGAATCGCGGAAACCATTTCTTTCACGGCTTGGTCCATCCCGACCAGCGCCGCCCGGCACACGATCGCGTGCCCAATGTTGTACTCTTCGATCAACGGCCGACCATCGCGATCTGTAAGCTCGGCCACCGGCCGCACGTTCGCGTAATCAAAACCGTGCCCGGCATGGACGTGCATTCCGAGGTCACGCGCCATCACGCCGGCATCGAAGATCCTTTTTAACTCTGCTTTGACTTTCGCCTGACCGGGTCGGGAGGCGACCTTCCCGCTCTGAGTGGCGAGACAATACCGGCCCGTGTGGATTTCTACCGCGTCCGCACCGAGTTCCGCCGAAAGCTTCATCGCTTTTTTGGAGGGCTCCACAAAAAGGCTGACTCGAATTCCGGATTTCCGAAGACTCCCCACCGCCAAACCGAGTCGCTTGCGGTTTTTCTCCAGCGCAAGTCCGCCCTCGGTCGTCACTTCCGCGCGTTTTTCGGGGACGAGGCAGACCCACTCCGGCTTGACCTTCCTTGCGATGCGAACCATTGCATCCGTCGCGGCGATTTCAAGATTCATCGGAATCCGAAGGCTCGCCTTAAGCTCCGTCACGTCGCGGTCTTGGATGTGGCGGCGATCTTCACGTAGATGGACGGTGATCTGTGTCCCGCCGGCATCCTCCACGATCCGCGCCGCTTCTAATAGAGAAGGGTACGGAGTTCCGCGGAGTTGTCGCAGCGTCGCGACGTGATCGATGTTGACGCCTAGTCTAGGCAATCCCGGAGGCTGGGCTAGCCCCAAAGGATCGAGTTGCAAAAGGACGTCTCGGTTTCGGTTCGAACCGCTTCGCGCTTTTTTCATCCCGTGGCTCCGATCAGCTTTCGGAGCTCCTCGGCGATGTCCTTCGCGTGTTTACGGATCACCGCGCCGTCTTCGCCTTCGATCATCACTCGTACTAGGGGTTCCGTACCAGAATAACGGACGAATACCCGGCCTTTTTCTCCGACCGCAGTCGTCGCGATCGCGATTTTTTCCGCGACCGTCGGCAATTCTTCGACCGGCGTGCGTTCCCGAACCCGAACGTTTTCGAGCACCTGAGGGAAAAGGCGAATCTGTCGCTTGAGTTCCGAAAGGGGTTTTCCGGTCCGTTTCATCACTTCTAAGACTTTCAACGCAGCCAAGATTCCGTCACCGGTAGTCGCCGAATCGAGGAAAATAATATGCCCGGACTGCTCGCCGCCAAGTCGAAAGCCCTGCTTACGCATCATCTCGACGACGTGGCGATCGCCGACCTTCGCGCGGACCATCGTGATCCCCTGCTCTTTCAAGCTCAGTTCAAGCCCCATATTCGACATCGGCGTGGTCACGATCGTCGAATGGGTGAGTTTGCCCGCTCGCTGCATTTCGAGCGCGCAGAGCCCGATGATCTGGTCGCCGTCAACGATCTCGCCATTTTCGTCGACCAAGATACAACGGTCGCCGTCGCCGTCGAGGGAGATCCCGATATGG
>CAZAKW010000227.1:0-5141 GCA_964485835.1 uncultured Bacteriovoracaceae bacterium | reverse complement strand
AGGATCTCGCGCTCGCTTTTTTCGCCGCGGGTGACAAGGCCGCCGGAGTCCGTGCGCTGGAGATCGTTCAAGCACGCGCACCGACGCTTGCCCAATCGCTGCGTCTGCTGGAAGAAAACTACGGTCTCCGCAACTGGGATCGTTTTGAACACCATTTGGGCCAGCTTGAGCAGACGGCACCCGAAGCGGCCGCGACGCTGGAAGCCGAAGCCAAAACACAGTCGATGGCCATCGCAAAACGGCTCGCACTCCAACTCGATGGCGAACGCACGACGGCTCCCGAACGTACCGGCGATTACCTGCGATTTTCTTCCTCCGCGCTACGGATTTTCCCGCAAATTTCTGATCGAACGAAATTGATGGAAGGGAACGTTGCCGCCACCCCAACGACGGAAGGAAAACTGGAACGGATCGCGCAGTGGCTAGCGTCCCCCGCTTACGCCTTCAACCAAGAAGAAGAGATCGGCCTTCGCGAACTTCGCGCCGGCATCGCCCAAACCGCGAAAGCTTTTCCCGCCGTGATCGTGGAAATGGACGCCCTCCTTGCGCTTAAGCCTTCTCGGGCTAAGCGGACGGAATACGAATACGCCCGCGCGAAAGCTTACTATGATCAAAAACAATGGGACCAAGCCTTGCCCGCTTTCCAGGCGATCGCCGAGAGAGGGCGTCTGGAGACTCCGCCAAGCCGACTTGCCGTCCAGTCGCAGCATCTTGCCCTTGATATCCTCAATACCAAAAAAGACCTAGCGGGACTCCATCGACAGGCAAAAGCTTGGACCCAAGATTCGCGTTTACACGCCCTTGCGGCCAAGGACGTAAGCTTGTCCAAGGATCTCGAAGAAATTCGCGGCATCGGCGAGCAGGCCCAATTCCAATCCGCCGTCGCCCTGGGGAGTACGCCGGAAGCATTGGCCGAATTTAAGACCCACTGTGAGAAGAAACGTTTTCTGCCGCAGTCCTGCGAAAATGCAAAAACACTCGCGATCAAGCTTGAAAGGCAGGACGACCTCCTCGCCATTCTGCGGGCCACGGGCGATCGCGAAACACTCCGAACCGAACTCGAAGCCTCGGGGCAGTACGCTGAATCCGCCCGACTTTACGAAAGAGAGGCCGGGAAAACCCGCAACCTTGGCGAGGACTTGCGTATCGCCCTGCTCTACGAACTCGGCGGCGATTTTTCGAATCGTGACCGCTACTTAGGAAGCATCCTTCAAGTGCTTTCTAAGTATTCGACGACCCCAAGCGAAGCGGAACAGCTCGCGCTCGCCGCGACGGCAGCGGACGCGGGGATTCTTCATGCCGGTTGGTTGAAAGCGGCAAAGTTCTCGAACTCCTATCGAGCCGCGGTTGCTGAGCGACTCGAACGAGCTGGGCGGGGAAACCCGGAAACGAAGCGGATCCTCAGAACTTCCGTTTCGTCGACGGGTCCGGCTTGGGAAGCAATCGTTTGGACGGACGCCCAAGCACTGGCCGAAGCGGAAGGAAAGATCACTTTCCACAGCGGAAACAGTCAGGCCCAATTTCAACGGCGGATCACAGCGCTCGGTAAACTCCAGAAGCAAATCGAGAAATCCTTGCCCGTCGCCTCGCCTGAACTGCGGATTAAGCAGTTGCGCTTGCTTGAACGGAGTCTCGCCCGGGTTGTGAGCGAGATCCTTGAATCTCCGATCCCCTCGGGTCTTTCCGAAGGGCAGCTTGCAGAGATTCGCTCAAACCTCGCTCAAATGGCCCGACCCTTCCAGGAGCGTAATTTAGCGACGGCCGAATTGCTTTCCTCCGAACTTGCACGAATCGACCTCCCGGAAGAACGTTCGAAAGGGCAACGTTTCGCGGCGGCTGAGCTTTCTGAACTTCTGGTTCGAGAGGAAAGCCCTGGCAGCTCCGCTGCAAGTGCGAACCGCCAAGCGGTCCCCCAGGTCGCCCTTCTCCCTTTGTGGAATCGTCTGCAAACCCAGCCGCGTGACGCTGAGGCGCTGCGCTCACTTGAGACCCTGTACCGCGAGTCGGGCTGGAACCGCCTTGCTTCGTATTATCAAGGACGTTTGATGTTGATCAAAAACGCGGGTGAAGCTTCGCCGCCCGCCACGGCTTCCCAGGAAGGAACCTAACCATGCCGTTCTCTCTTATCGTGTCACTTCTGCTCGGAGGGGTCCCGCTCGCATCGGGAGCCGAAACGCCTGCTAATCCAGCCCCGAAGGTGAAATACACGTCCGGCAAGGATGTCGATTTCGAAAAACTTTTGATCCAAGGGGACGTGAAGCAACCGGAGCTCTCGATCGTGACCGGAAACGTACAACAAGGCACCGACGGGCTCCTCCGACTCCGCGAAAATTTCACGGACCGGATTTCGATGGATGCGGGAGAGGAACTGAAGTGATCACCCTCCACACCTCCGAAGGCCGTTGGCTCAAAACGATGCCCGAAACGGAAACCTCCGTGGTTTTCCACGAAGACTTTGGTTTCGTCACGGAACGCCAGCTTTCACTTCGAAGCGAACGTCGCACCCGCCACGGGTTGCGAACCAATCCGCAGGGCATTCATTGCCGTTTCAAATATAAGACGGACTCGCAAGGCCGAGTAACGGTCGTATCGACCCACGGATGCGAGTTCGCCAACGACAGCGAAGGCGGAACCCTTACGACTTCGCTTGGAAGTTTCCGTATCCGCTCGGCGAATTCAACCTCCTCGATTCCGGATGCGCCGTATGCGAAACCCTTGATCCCGGATTCGAGTTCCGATCGCCGCTATCAGAAAGCTGCACTGCTCGCGATGCTCTTTTTTTCGGCGGCTCTGCTCTTTGGACCCCGAGGCGGTTACGAAACTGCTCCGGTCGTAATCGAAGAACCCATTAAGGTCACGATCGTTCCAGAAACAAAGATTCAAAAAACCGTAACCGTTCCCGCAAGTAGCGAAGTCGCCCAGCGCTTGAAAGTCCAAGACCAGGCGACCCGGCGCGCAGTCCAACAGAACCTTGGATTCTTGGGGCTCCTTGGAAAAAAAGATTTAACGAAAGCACTGGGAGGAATGCCTTCCACGATCCAACCCGCGTCTGCAGGTGCGGGTAAAGGCGGGACCGAAGGAAGCGGCGGCGAATATCTCGTCGGACTCGGACAAGGCGTTCGACAAGCAAGCGTCGGGAATACGGGAGTCGCGGGACTTGGCGGAATCGGCACGAAAGGTAAAGGGGGCGGTGCCGGAGGGTACGGCAATTCGATGGTGGGCTCCGGCGAAGGAAAAACCCTCTCGAAACTCGCGCTTTCGAACGAACTCACGATCGAGGGCGGATTGGATCGCGCCGTGATTCAAGCAACCATCGCGAAATATTTGAGCCAGATCCGAGCTTGTTACGAAGGACAGCTGCAAACCAACCCCGGACTATCCGGGCAGGTGAATATGGGGTTCGTCATCCAGGGTGACGGCACGGTCGCAAGCTCCCAAGTCGTCCGCTCGACCTTGGGCAACACCGCGACCGAAAACTGCATGACGGCCAGAACGAAAACCTGGCTCTTTCCGAAGCCAGTCGGGGGCGTGACCGTCAAGGTGAACTATCCCTTCCTCCTCAGACCCGCAGGAACTTAATTTTTTAGCGATAACGACACGGAGACTTGAACTATGATTTCCAGAACTCTGAACCGACCCTTCCTTTTCATGGGACTACTCCTAGCGCCAGCCGTCTTCACGGCCTGTGAGCAAAACCCCTACCCCTCAAGCGGACGCTTATTCTCATCAGAACCCCAACGGCTCGCTCCCGCCCCCGTTGCGGATATTGAGATGCCGTTATCGCTCGATTGCGTCGAGGGGGCTGCTTGCGCAGCCCAGGTGAGGGCCGTATTCGGCGACGGAGCAACCGGGGAGTTTTCGTTCTCGACGACAAATACCCGCGACGGTTCACACGCCGAAGGCCTCCCGGTCGGGGCTACTTACGACCCGGCGACGGAAACGCTCGCTTATCTTCCCGACTACGACACGATCCGTATCGACGAAACTCCAAGCAATCCGCTCCAGACCTGGAACCTCGATATTGTCCTGAGAAAATCTGGTGACCCGATCACCACTTACAAACGGAAGACCTTGGTACTCGTCATTCGCAATACGCCTCGCCCTGTTTCGATCACGACGACCGGACAGGCCGAAACCTTTTCCGAAGGCGAAACTTTCTCGGAAACGATCCGGCTTTCAAGCGACGATTTTCCCCAGGGCGCAATCCAACTCCAACTCGTCAATGGTCCCCAGGGCGCCACGCTTCGCCCCACCGATCTTCCAAACGAGTTTCAAGTTCGTTACGAACCCGCCTACGAAACGGTTACGGTCGATGCGACCATCGACCCCGCGAATGGAACCTTCTACCGGGACTTTCCGGTGGAATTCCGTGCGATTACTCCCTCGGGAGAAGAATCCAGACTCGTCACGACGTGGCGGGTACTCGACAAACGCCTAGCACCGCTTGTCTCGGCGCCCGCAACCGTCCATCAAGTTCCGGTCGTGCGATTTACGATCCGCGTAGACGATCTCAATGGGGAGCGTAAACCCATTGTCCGACTCCCAACCGAGATGCCGTTTGGCCGCCTCGTCGCGACCGAAGTCCCGATCGATTCGGCCCCCGGCATTCAGGCGCGCCTATTTGAAATTCTCTGGGATCAAATCCCGGAAGAGCACTTCGGAAAGACGATCCCGTTTCCGTTTCTCGTCTGCGGCGCGAGCTCGCCGACCGAGGATATGAACTGCCAAAATTTCACGACGGAAGTCCAACTCGCGACCACGCGGTAATCCCAGCGAATTTTAAATCTTGGAGAACTCCATGTTCAAATCCCGAACCCTACCGACTTTGATCCTGTCTGTCCTTGCCGCTTCCAGCACCTTTGGTCCGCGCGCCGGTTGGGCGGCCGAACTCACGGATCTGGAATCGCAACTCGAAGACCTTAAGCTGCCAGAGAACATGGCCCCCGCGGCCGTCAGCCAAGAACGTCTTTATTCCGTTCAATCCCGCTACACGCCGGTCGCGCGGAAGTTTGGAATCAGTCTCGGTACCGCTCGCAACTTCACGGGCAGCCGCTTTTTGGATATGAACCAAATCAATCTCTACGGACGCTACCACTTCACGAATCGTTGGAGCGTGATCGTCGGCGGAAGCTATGGGTTCA
>CAZAKW010000226.1:0-5165 GCA_964485835.1 uncultured Bacteriovoracaceae bacterium | reverse complement strand
AGGTATATATTGATTCACTTTTACGGATTTAAACAGCGTTCGTGCGAGCGGTACGTTTTCGACCGTCGGAATATTGGCTTCGGCGGCGATCGCCTTGATTTTCTGGGCGATAAAGTCGGCTCCCTTAGCCACGACCTTCGGCGCCAACATTTTGTCTTTATCGTATTGGATCGCAATCGCGATGTGGGTCGGGTTGGTGATGATCACGTCGGCATTGCGTATCGCCGACATCATCCGACGACGCGACATTTCGCGCTGGATCGCGCGCACACGCGCTTTGATCTGCGGACTACCTTCACGCTGCTTCACTTCTTCTTTGGCTTCCTGGCGCGTCAGCCGGACCTTCTTCATCCACTGCTTGCGCTGCATCCAAAAGTCGACTCCACCGAAGATCGCGAAGACCGCGAACAGGGATAGGAAAAGCGTCCGGGCGGTGTCGGACAACGACCGCAGCAGACGACTGGGTTCGGAAATCATCGCCTCGGGGGATCGGAAGATCTCGCTCTTCACCAATAAATAGGCCACCCAGGCCGAGATCGCGACTTTCAAAACGACCCGCAGCCCGTCGGCGAGAAACTGGAGGGAGAAAAAGCGCATCAATCCCTTGAGCGGATCGATTTTTTCGAACTTGGGCGTGACCGGATCAAAGGAGAAAATCGAACCGACCTGCATGAAGCTGCCCAGAACGCCAAAGGCGAAACCCGCTACGCTTACCGGTAAGCCGACCATCACCACGAGCTTCAAGCACTTCATCAACGCGAGGTTGATCGCCGATTTATCCGTCAAATTCATCCGCGCGGCCTGATCGACTCGTAACGTCTCCCGCATGTATTCCGCGATATCCGTTCCCATCTGGGGCGCGAACAACCAAAGGGCCGACGCCGCGGCCATCAACGAAATCAGACCGACGACTTCACGAGACTGGGCGACCTGGCCCTTTTCCCGCATATCGTCGATCCGCGTCTGCGACGGTTCGTCTAATAAATCGTCTGTGTCCCTGTCTTGCTGGTCTTCCGCCATCGTCTACCTACCGCCCCGCCATCGCGACGAGCATTCCCTGCATCCAGTCCTCGGACCGGGACAAAATATTGGTCGCCACCGTGATAAATTCCGGCGCCGTCAGCATCATCACCACGAGCCCCGTAAACGAGCTGATCCCAAGCGACAATACGAGGATATTCATCTGCGGCATCGTCTTCGCGAACACGCCAAAGACCACGTTGACCCCAAACATCACGAGCGTGACCGGCGCGCCGAGCTGCACGCCGAACTTAAGCACCGTTCCGGTCATCTCAATCAATCGAGATTGCATCAATTCGGTTACGCCCGCTTCCCCAAGTCCACAGAACCGAAACGAATCCAACGCCGCGTTCAACATCAAGTAGTGTCCGTCTAGCGCGAGAAACGCGAGCATCGAGATGACGACTTGGATTTCGGCCACTACCGTCGTCTGGGTTTCGTGGTGGGGATCGTAGACGGAAGCCATCGAGAATCCCATCATGTTCGAAACGAGGTTCGCGCCGATATGGATCGCGTCGAAAACGAGCTTGGCGGTGAAACCCAGCGCCAGACCCACCAAAATCTCCTGCCCGATCGTCCGCACGATCCCGAACGTCGTCGCACCCCAAATGACCGCGTCCGCCGGGCGGACGACGCCCTGGCGCACGAGCCCGGGGAAGATCGCAAGCGTCGTGGCGAGCGAAAGCAAGATCTTCACCGGCGCGGGGACGACCTTGTCTCCAAAGATTGGAAGGATCGCGAGCAGAACGCTGATTCGTACCAGTACCGCAAAAAAGCAGTAGAGCTCTTCGGGAGAGAATTGAAACAGGTCGGTCATCGACGGCGTCCCTTCTCCTTACCGGACCCACTGGGCGAAATTGCCGAAAATCTCCTGGGCGTAATTCTGCAAAACCTCGAGCATCCAGGGCGCCATCACGACCAGCACCAGGATGATCGCGAGCATCTTGGGGATGAACGTCAACGTCGCTTCGTTGATCTGGGTGATCGCCTGCATGATGCTGACCATGATACCGATCACCATCGCCGCGATCAGCATCGGCCCGCCGAGCATCAACATCGTCTTCAACGTCTCGCTTGCGATCGACATGACTTGATCTTCCGACATCGCCTCTTCCCTACCTAGCCGAAGCTCTTGACCAAACTGCCGACGACCAAATCCCAGCCGTCCACCAATACGAAGAGCAGCAATTTAAAGGGGAGCGCGATCGCCGTCGGTGGAAGCATCATCATCCCCATCGCCATCAGCACGCTCGCCACGACCATGTCGATCACCAAGAACGGTAGATAGATCATAAAACCGATCTGAAACGCGGTCTTCAACTCGCTCACCACGAACGAAGGGATCAAGACGTAAGTCGGCACGTCGGCACGCGTCTGCGGCTTCGCTTCCTTGGAAAGCGAAAGGAAGAGCTCGAGGTCCTTCTCACGCGTTTGATTGAACATGAATTCGCGGAGGGGCTTCTCGGCAAGACCGAATGCCGTTTTCTGGTCGATCGTCTCGGCCATGTAAGGCTCGATCGCGTTGGCGGAGATTTCCTTGAGGGCCGGAGCCATGACGAAAAAAGAGAGGAAAAGAGACAAGCCGATAATCAACTGGTTGGGCGGCATCTGCTGGGTGCCGAGGGCCTGGCGCAGAAACGAAAGCACGACGACGATTCGGGTAAACGACGTCATCATGATCAAAATCGCCGGCGCCAACGTCAACACCGTGAGCATCATGATGATGCGCAGGACGGCCACCGTGTCCGCAGGCTTACCGGTATTTCCGAACGAAAGGCTTAAATTCGGAAGGGCCAGTCCACCCGAGCTGCCCGGCACGTAAGACGATGCGCCACCGTCGGCTCCGTGAGCGATCGCCGTCAGGCCGAAAGCAAGGCTACCGGCAAACGCGATCCAAGGCGCGCGAACTCTCATAGACGTTTCATCCCCTGGACACGGTCTTTGATCTGGGCACGGATGCTGGGTTTCACCGATGGTTCGCGCATCGCCGCTTCAAACGCCGGCGAAAGACTCGGTCCGGTGCTCGTGATGTTCTTTGCTTGGGAAGTCTGGTAAGCCGAATTCGCTGCCGACACTCTGGACGCCGGGCTTGGGGTGGGCTTGGCCAGTCCCAAAGCGGCCGCGGCGATGTCGCCGAGATTTGCTCTCGACGCGCCGGCCGGAGAGGATTTCGGTAGCGATGGTCCGGTGTCCGCGGCGCTTTCAAACTTCTTCAGACTCGCGGCGAAGTCGCCTAGTCCGATATTTTCCTCGGCTTCCCCGTCCTCGCCGGCTTTGAACTCGGTGATCAGATTGACGGCATCGTTTGTCATCCCCAACACGAGCATTCGATCTTGGATACGCACGACCACGATTGAGCGTTTCGGAGCGAGATGGTGGGTGGCGACGACTTCGATCATCGCCCTGCCGCCCGCCGAGCCAGAGAGTTTATTCAAGAATCCGCCGAGCGGTCCACCCATCGACTTCGCCGACCGGGCGCCGCCGTTTTTCAACCGCTTGAGAAACATCACAAATAATCCGAAGATTCCCAGAACGAAAAGCATCACGCCGATCGAGCGAAAGGGCGTTGCCAGCGTTTTACCGCCGGCCAGGGGTTCCGTCCCCGCCGATTTTTCCGTTTTTTTATCGCCGCTCACTCGCGCAAGCAGCGCTTTCTGCTCCGCTTTGGCCTCAGCTTTAGACTCCGCTTTGGTCGGCTCCGCTTTCTTTTCGTCTTTGGCTTCCTTGGCTTCTTGGGCGGCGACTCGGAGAGCGGATGCCGCCGTGGCCGCGACTTGGTCGCTGCGCTCGTCCGCGATACGCACGCTTATGGTTTTTCCGGAGATTTTCACCTGCAGGCGATTGGCGTATTCGGACGCATCCCCTTTCACCGTGAAGCGCGCTCGCACAAGCGCTGGCGAATACTGATAAGCGAATACCTTAGTCAAGTCCGAACCCGAAACCATGGAAACCTTGGCTGGATAGACGGAAGTGTTCGCAAGCGAAAGTTGGATATTGTCGCGCACGAAATCAGTTTTTACCTGGCCCGGCTCGACCTTCGCGTCGAAGAGCAAGTCGATCTGGTTTCCATTGACGATATTCACCTTCTTCAGGTTGATCGCCCCCATGGCGAACGTCGGGGCGACCAATGCGCCAAATAGTACGATCGAGAGAGTCCGCAGCATCCTTGCTTCCTTTCGAGCCGCCACCTTCCTGGTCGCGGCGTCTTCAAACCTGCTTCGTTTCCGAGTTACTTCAGTTGCTCGATGCGTTCGACCGGGCTGATGATATCGGTCAAACGGATTCCAAATTTTTCGTTCACGACCACGACTTCGCCGCGAGCGATCAACTTGTCGTTCACAAGCACTTCCAGCGGCTCGCCGGCGAACTTCGTCAACTCGACGACCGACCCCTGGGCGAGTTGAAGGATCTCCCGCACGGCCATTCGGGAACGGCCAAGTTCGACGGTCAGTTTCAAAGGAACGTCGAGGATAAAGTCCAGCGATTGGACCGGCGGCTGGGGGGCGCGATTCGCCTGGGCGGGATTCGGGGCATTCGTTGCGGTTTCGCTCATAATTCGGACTCCTTCTCTATTCTTCGATTTCTCGGGTGAGTTGAATCGCCCGATTGCCTCGGGAGA
Organism: uncultured Bacteriovoracaceae bacterium; assembly: GCA_964485835.1. Taxonomy (GTDB): domain Bacteria; phylum Bdellovibrionota; class UBA1018; order UBA1018; family UBA1018; genus JACMQW01. Next base: position 526 of record CAZAKW010000226.1, on the reverse strand, counting down.
CCCCGAAGAAACATTTAAACTTGGATACGTCTTCGATCAGCACGTCGAGTTCGCCGTCGGCGTCCTGGCTGAGGGGGATGATGTCACCGACCTGGAGATTCACGAGATCCCCGACCGTGATCGTCGCCGCGCCGAGATTGACCTTCAAGTTCGCCTCGACCTGCTTCATATGCTCAGTCATTTTGAGCAGCCATTCCTTATCCGATTTGTCGCCTTCCGTCTGGAAGGAAGCGTTCAACTTGCTTTTGATCGGCTCAAGCGTCGAGTAAGGAACGACGAGCGCGATGGTCCCCGTCGCATTCTCCAATTCGACCTCGAAAGTCGTAGAAATAATCACGTCCGAAGGCGGCACGACCCCGACGAACTGGGGATTTACTTCCGTCCGGATAAACGAGATCTTGGATTCGTGGACCGGAGCCCAGGCTTCTTCCAAGTCGTTGATCGCGAGATCCATCACCTTCTGCATCAACGAAAGTTCGATCCGAGTGAATTCCTTGCCCTCGATCTTCGTGAATGGCCGATCGGT
>CAZAKW010000225.1:0-5170 GCA_964485835.1 uncultured Bacteriovoracaceae bacterium | reverse complement strand
CTACAACGGGAATCGGCGCGAGACTCGAATCATTGATGACGACGTCCAAAAATTCGCGCCCGTTCATCACCGGCATCATAAAATCCAACAAGACCAAATTTGGTTTTGGCGTTTGGGTGAGTTTTTCCAAGCCTTCGCGCCCGTTTTCCGCGAGCACCACTTGATAGCCTTCTGATTCCAAAGCTTCCTGAAGCGTTACGCGAATATCCCAGTCGTCTTCGACGACCAGTACCGTATTAGTTTGATTTCGATTTGGCATCGTTCCCCTTTACAGACCGAAACCGCCGATCCGATACCTCTTAAGCGTATCAGACGAATTAAATTCTCTCGAGTCGACGCAGAGAAACCTCTAGAAATTGCATTTTTTTGTATCTACGGATTAGCGGATTTTAACGGGTCGGCTAGTCTCCGACCTATTTTCTACTTCGACCGTCAGATTTTCTTCGCTGGCATTAACCGTAAAATCCGCCCGTCGTCCGACGAAACATAGAGGAAGCCGTCCGGTCCGGTACGCACGCTCCGCAAGCGCGCACCTTCGAGCATTTTTTCTTGGCGTACCACTTTGTTTTTCTCGATGACGAGTCTTCGCAAGTGGGTCGAACTTAAATTCGCGAGAAATGCGTCCCCTTTCCACTTGGGAAAGGCATCTCCCGAATAAAACGCAAGCCCGGACGGAGAAATGGAAGGATCCCAATACACTACCGGCTCTTCCATCCCCGCCTTGGACTTCACTCCAAGCGGCGCGCCTGAATATTCTCGCCCTTGCGTAACCTCCGGCCATCCGTAATTGGCGCCTTTGCGGATCAAATTGAGTTCGTCTCCCCCGCGAGGTCCCATCTCGGCCAACCAAAGCTCGCCACTTTCAGGCTGTCGGGCGAGACCTTGAGGGCTACGATGGCCGTAGCTCCATATCTCCGGCAAGGCGTTCTTCTTTCCGAAAAAAGGATTATCCTTCGGTGTCGAGCCATCCTCGTTCAAGCGGATCGTCGAGCCGATATGATATCCGAGGTTCTGGACTTGATCGCGGGCGTTGCGATCGCCGACCGTAACGAAGAGATGGCCATTTCCGTCGAATTCGATTCTTGAGCCGAAATGGATGTCGTTAGAGTTGGGAGCCTTCGCCGAGAAAATTTTTTTGAAACCCTTAAGGGTGTCGCCCGAAAGGGTCGCGATCGCTAGGCTCGTCGTGGCTCCGTCTCCGACCGGTTCGGAATACGTGAGATAGATTTGGTCTTTCCGTTTGGGATGGACGCGTACATCGAGCATCCCGCCTTGACCTTCGGCCCAAACTGACGGCGCGCCTTTGAGTGGAGTGACGGATTTCGACTGAGGATCAAAAACGTTCACCGCACCTTTTCGTTCCGTGAAGACGATCTTTCCGTCGCCAAGGAAGTCAAATCCCCAGACGACGTCGTTTCGCTGCGTAAGCACCTCAACGCGGATTTTTTGACCGTCGGATTCGAAGGGTTTCCATTCGGCTACCGCGTTTGAAGAGAAAAAAACGATGGCCGCCGCTACAAAGCTTTTCCGGTTCCCCATGCCCCCACTTTCGATTGAATCGAAGTACCGGTCAAGACGAGGCCAAAATTAACTTGGCTTAAGACCTTTTTGATTCCGTCGGGTAGGCGCAAAATATTCGTATACGCACGCGCTCAGCAAACCCCAAGCAGTCCCGCCGCAAAGACCGGCGATCACATCCGTCGCGTAGTGGACGCCGAGGTAGATGCGGGAAATGCCGACGATCAGGATCAATAAACCGCTTAGTCCGTAGAAAAACATCTCCTGACGCCAGTTTCGCATAGCGCGGGCCGCGTAGTACGCTAGCCCGATATAAGCCGAAGCCGCGCCAAAGGAATGGCCGCTCGGAAAAGACAAGGACGCGACCTCCACGAGCCGATCCATTTCTGGGGGCCGTGCCCGGCCAAAGATCGATTTAAGCACGTGCGGCCAAAGTCCCGCCCCCGTAAGAACGATCGAAATATAAGCGAGGCCCCGGAAATCTCTAAACGTCGTGAGAATCGAGGCCAGGATTAAAAACAATGTCACCACGACGCTGATGGATCCGAGCGCAGTCATGTCGGTCATGACTTGGGTAAGACGGGGATCGCGAAACTCGGCGACCATCGTGCTGATCGAACGATCCAACACTTCGGACTCCGTGTCACCTTCCAGCGGATCCCGGAAAACGTCGTCGGCGATCTCCTCAAAACCCAGGAGCGAGAGGAATACGCCCACAAGCATGATCCAGAATCGTAGTCGAGGGTGAGAAAAGAGTTCCGCCAGATGCCGCAGGCGATCCGTGTTCTGCATTCATCTCTACCTTACCAGCTTACCAGACTTGATGTTGTGAATCGATCTACGGAGAAATGGAAATTTGAGTCGGATAGATCGGCTGGTTTTTCCAGCTGGCCGGGAACTGATTCCCCCCACAAGCGGGATGGGACGCCGCCCCCAAATTCCACGCCCGCAAATCGACGCGCGTATTTTCCAACCCTTTCGGGTAAATCGACAGTACCTCCCCGATGGCGCCTTCGCCGCCTTGGGCGAGGATCTTCAGATCACCCGGCTGATTCAAAGGATACGCATGGGGCGGACCGAAGGTAATTCGCGGAAACCCGAGCACTTGTCCTTCCGCCCGTCGAAGTCCGTTCAATAGGATGGTGCCCCAACCGCTCACTCGCACGTTGACGCAAGAGACGTTGCTCGGTGCGATTACTTCCACATTCGAAAGATCCCACTGCTTATTGTCGATCGCTTCGAATTGGAACTCGTCTCCATCCGGATTCACGCGGAAGCCTTTGCCATCCTGATAGATACCGCCGACGAACCGCGGTCCGCCAACGCTCGTATTCCCATAAAACAATGTAGGGCGATTCATCAGCATAATCTCGTCGACGTTATTCGCTTTACGCGCCCAATACACGGTCGAGGCGTCGATGATCACCCGATGGGGAACTCCCGTTAAGCGACTTCGCACGAAGAGGTCGTTCGAATCGATGAATTCGTTAGCCGCTCCGAAAGGCGCCTTCAGCCGAGATCCCGAATAGTGGGCATTTCGGAAAACCCGGTATTTCGCCTGTTTCCAAAGATGCTGATCGTCGACCGGGCCGTCGAGGTGCGTGGAAGCCCGAATTTGGCCGTCAAGGTCGACGTTCTCGATAATCAGATTGAGAGTCTTGGAGGTGTACATCAAGTAACCTACCAATTGGCTATCGTAGATGAAGGAAGCCTGGGCGCCACCGTCGGCGAGGAATTTCTGCCCGCCGGAAGCGATGACTTGAAAGTCGAGATCCGCACCGATATCCGCTTCGACTTCCACATCAAGAAAATTTCCAACGGTGTCGTCGTAACCCCGCACGACTCCGACTACCCGCCGCTCAAGCCCGCCGATGCGGAGTACGTCGTTTTTCAAGATCATCAATCCGTCGATTCGAAGCTTTCGCGCTTCAAGACGTTGAAGCGCCCGGTAATTTTTCCCAAGCGTCGGAACCCCTTCCGCGACTCGGAGGGCCTTCGCGTCGATTAATAAATCACGCGGCCATTTTCGCACGCCTTCGATATAGTCATAGTCGCGGGCGCCACCGAATCGAACGTCGCCTTCTGGAAACTCGAAGCGATGGGTTTGCCCCGTACTGAGTCCGCCGTTCCAATAGAGATTGGCCATCTCGTAAGCCGTAGCGTCGGAACCTAAGATCCGAACCTTCCGGTATTCCCCTACTTCGTCACGCACGAACTGGATGCGGAGGTCTGGAATGCGCCCCAGCGACCCGTCGTGGTTCCCAAAAAGCTTGGAACGCTCCGTCGGGCTTTTGCCTTCGACGTGCAAAAGATTGCCCGCGCGGAAGTAGTTGTTCTTGATCTCGATCAATGTATTCCCGACCCAGTCAGCTCTTCGCAGACGGAAAACTTGCATGTCGGTTACGTCTTTGCCGTCGTCCGTCCCGCCGCAAAGCGAGTATCCGAAGAGCGGCATCATCACAAAATAGCCCCGAGGAAGATTAGGGTGGCGCTCTCCAAGACGATCGAATTCACGTAGCGAATTCGAATCGGTCACGCTGAGTTCGCGCACGACTCGGCACTCGCCCGCGTCTGAATAGCGGTGGAAGAAAAAAGTTCCGCTTCCCGGCTGAGTTTGGCGAATATGGTAGTAGGAAGGAAGAAGATCGATGCCGTTAAACCGAACGGAAAAATTATTATTTCCAAGGGTAAAATACGTTTGGCTACCGAACTCCCGTCGAAAGGCGTCTATTCCGGGTCCGGTGCCTTCCAAGGGAACGAAAGCGTCTTCGATCGACATTTTGATTGCCGCCCGTGCGGGGCCGTCCGATTCGATATCCAGAGCCTTCACCGGGGCCGCATCCCAAGCGCCCTTGGTGACATAGACCGCGCCGCTCTTGAGCAGAATCCGGTCCATCCGGTCCGCGCTATTAAAAGCGCGCACGAATGCGAGTCGATTGTCATGAAAGAAATAACCGGAGGCACCGGCGAGACGACGAGGGGCGCTTAGGCTGCCGCCATTGTAACCGAAATCGACTTCGACCTGCCGTCCGTCCACGATCTTGCTCACCCGAGAATAGCGAGCCGTCACTTTTCCGGGATAGAAACTCTTCTGCCCATCGGGAGCGATCGGATTCTCGTGCGCGCGAAAAAGAACGAGTTCTTTGCCAAGATACTCGGCGGTAAAAGGCGCGTCGTTGCCACGATAAATAATCCGGCTTAATGATGGATTGACATACTCTACGTCCAATTTTCCGAAAAATTTGTCTTCGGAGTAAAAGGCGACAGCGCCGAAATTTTCGACCGGAGTTCCGGTCTTCACCCTAGGACCGGCAGTGGCCGTTGGTGTCGGTGCCGGAAGCGGGCTTGGACCTGGAACGGGAGGTGGGGGCGGTTGATTGCTCGGGGCAGGGCCAGGGACCGGTTCCGTCGTCGATGGCAAAAGGTCGGGGTCTTGCTGGGCGAGACTCGCTTCGTTCGAGCTGACCAAACCACTCCACGGCTGCGTAAAAATGCAAGCTTGGCCAAAAGCGCAGAGATAAATAATGGGCAACCATCGCCCTAACATTCTTTTCAAGCTTTCCATCGAAACCCCGTGCATTGCGAATGCGGGCACGAATCATTTCGTCCCCCACTATTTACGATAGGGGCATTTGGAGACTCGAAAAATGCG
>CAZAKW010000224.1:0-5178 GCA_964485835.1 uncultured Bacteriovoracaceae bacterium | reverse complement strand
GTCTGACCGACCTGCTTGCGAATCCCATTACGAACGGCAGTGAAACGCCTGCGCAATGCCTTGGGTCCGTGTGCCAGATACGATACCCGAGAACGCGAACCGTAAGCGAACGACGGATAGCTGCCCAATCCCTTGAATGGGAGCCCAACCTTCACGCGGCCTTCGTAAATATCCGCAAGCTCGATACTCTCTACTTTACCGGAGGGGTCGTAACATGCAACGAACCCGCCTCCATGGGAGCCACTCCCCCCACCCGCTTTCGCGCGCGACATTGCAACGGCAGTAAATACGCAAACCAAGAAAATTAAAAATGAAAATCTACGCACTTTCTTTCTCCACTTTCGATTGATCGACCTTGCCGACGATCCTTTCCAAAGGAAAAAACTGGATCGCGATTTCATAAACATGTTCAGGATTGTTGCCACCGAGAAAATCCGTGAGCTCCCAGATGAACTTCTGTACCCGTGCTTTCGCCTCGGGGATGCGCGCCGGATCTACGCAAAGCGTGGTTGCAGTGTGATTTCGGATCGCGATTGGATGGTTCTCAAGCGAGAAGAGAGACTTTGCGAGCACCTGTTTTACTCGCTCTTGGTGTAGGCGACTTGTTTTTGTCTTGTCCTTCGTATCGACGATCGTCCGCGATTTTCTCCAACGTCCACGAAATCTTTCAATCAAGCCCAACGATAAAAGGCGATGGATGGCGAGCTTCGCTTCGTTCTCGCTAATCCCGAGTCTTTCCGAAATCCAATCCGGCTCAAGCTGGAAATGGCTTTTGCATGTCATTTCCATGATCGCATAGTGATACCAATCGCTAATCACGGCGAAACGGGCACTGTCGAGGAGTTCTTCTCCTTCTCGCGCGTCTCGTCCATCGTCGACTGATCTCGCGGAAATGCGGAGAGACTTCGCGATCTTCGAAACCCCGAGAGTCGTTTTTTCGCCTAAGATTGACTGCAAGAACCGCTCGCGATCCGACGGACTCGTCTCAAGCCGCGCGAGAATTCGATTCGCTACCGTGGTGGAGATCGTGCGTTTTCCGCTGAGGACCTGTGAGAGCGAGCCCGGATCTAGATTTAAAGTCCGCGCGAATGAGCGCAGGGAATACCGCGAGTTCGCGTTCGAGCGTCGCGAAAACTCGATTCGAAGGTATTCGCGATAAAAAGGCTCAGAAGACATGAATTCGATTCCTTGCGGGGACGGTTGTGCAAGCCGTATACCCATACCTACGCGCGCTGGATCGAACTAAAGCCACTTCGGATAAGTAAAAACGCTTGGGTCTGAATAAGTCCAAGCGAAGTGTTTAAAGATTAGACGGTTCCGAGAGAGGTTCACGGGTAGATCGAGTGCCGTTTTCTCTCCGGCTCGCACTGCACTTGATCTACCCGTGAAACGAGAATGCGTTATTCACCCATGTACGAGGCAGAAGCTTGAACGACCTCGCCCTTAAGATTGTAACGGACCTTAAACTTGGCAGCATCTTCTAAGTCCGAATTAGTCCAACCTTCGATAGTTAGGACGCCGACCTTCCTGCCGCTCGAGTCCACTAACCAACGCTTATAATAATAGGCGGTGTGAGAACCATCGTCAGGGACCATTCCGGCGTCTACGGCGCCGAACGTATAGAACCCAAGTCCCTGGCTCTCCGAATAGGTGAGTTCTTTTCCCACTTTTGCTGCGGAAACCATTCCCGAATCGGAAGCGTCACAAGTGACGGAGTCGTTGTCGTAATCAATTTCTTTATTCGGGCAAAATTCTTCGCTGACGTTTTCGAAAAAATAGCTCAAACCCTGGGCATAAACAGCAGACGTCGCGAGTAACGATATTCCAATCAAAACAGCTTTCATAAGGCCTCCAAATTGATGATGTTTCCCCGTTTCGTAGAAGACGATTCTTCAAGCAATCCGTGGGGACGGTGATTAGCAGCACGTATATAACCCCTAAAAACGCACCGCATCAAATCTACAGACCGAACGCGCGAAGGTGTTGCAAAAGTCGATTTTACCGGCTGATTCTTGAATCGGGCCTCTTCGTGCCTAACTAATACCTCCGAGCAATCGCCCCCGGCGCATCCGGAATTCGTACCTCGGTCAACGACCCCACGCCCGGCGTAAAACGCGCCACCATCTCGTCCGCGCCCGCGCCTCGGAAAAACGGCCGTACTTCGCGCACGACGAGACTTGCGGCGAGGCCGTCTCGTTGGACGGTTCCCTTCACGACCACAAACGGCTCGTCTTGCATCGTCGCGCGAAACGTTTGGAAAACGTCGCGGTGGAGAATCAAATCAAGCACGCCGTACTCGTCTTCCAACGTCGCGAACGCCGTCCCTTTCGCCGTCGGCGGCCGCTGCAGCACGATCGAAAGCCCCGGCACGGTGATTTGTTTTCCGTTGGGCGAATTGCGCGCGCGCCGCGAATCCATATCCGGAATCCTTCCCTTCAATTTTCTCCGCACCCACTCCATCGGATGCCCCCGGGTCGAAAGCCCCGTCGCGCGGTAATCCGAAAGCACCTCTTCGTAACCATCCATCGCGGAAATCTCGGTCTCCGAGAAGAGTTCCGCTTGAACCGCTTCGTTTCTAAAAAGGGGCAGCGCCGCCATCGTCTCGAATGCGAGTGCTTTCCAAAGTGCCTCGCGTTGGTTCAAGCCGAACTCCCGAAACACATCCCCCATCGCGAGCATCCGTAGGACTTGGCGGCGGAACGACCCAACCCGATTCACGAAATCCTGGAAGCCTTGGAACGCACCTTCGCTTCGCGCTTGCACGATTCGTTTTCCTTCGGCCTCCGAAATTCCCTGCACGCGGTGAAAACCCAACCTGACGGCCTTTAACTCGCCCGAAAACTCAAGCACCGTCTCCCACTGCGAATACCGCACGCAAACAGGAAGCACGCGCACGCCGTGGCGTTTTGCATCGTCGACGAGCGAGTGGGGCGCGTAAAAGCCGAGCGGCTGCGAATTCAGCATCGCGACCAGAAACTCGGCCGGATGGTGGCACTTCAACCAGCACGACACGTAAGCAAGCAGCGCGAAGCTTGCCGCGTGCGACTCCGGGAATCCGTATTCGGAGAAACCCTGGATCTGGTCGAACACGCGCTGGGAGAACTCTTCGGGAATTCCTTTTCGCATCAATCCTTCCTTGAGCTTTCTCCCCATCTCGTCGATCGAACCGGAGGAACGCCACGCGCCGATCGCCTTACGAAGCTGGTCGGCTTCGCCCGGAGTGAAGCCCGCAAGCGAGATCGCCATCTTCATCACCTGCTCCTGGAAAATCGGCACGCCATAAGTGCGACCTAAGATCGGGGCGAGATCGGGATGCGGAAGCGCCCACTTTTCTTCGCCGCGACGGCGTTTCAAATAGGGATGGACCATCTTACCGACGATCGGACCCGGGCGAACGAGCGCAACCTCGATTACGAGATCGTAAAACACCCGTGGTTTAAGCCTAGGAAGCATCGCCATCTGTGCGCGGGACTCGATTTGAAACGTTCCGATCGTATCCGCCCGGCAAATCATATCGTAAGTCGCGACGTCGTCGTGGGGGACGCGGTAAAGCTCTTGGCCGACCAGCTTCAAGCCCCGGCCTAAAGCCGAGAGCATTCCCAGCGCAAGTAAATCGACTTTCAACAAGCCTAAGATATCGAGATCGTACTTATCCCACTGGACGATCGTTCTCCCCTCCATCGTCGCCGGCTCAATCGGGACGATCTCGACCAAGGGTTTTGCGGAGAGTGTAAAACCGCCCGAGTGGATCGAGAGATGCCGGGGCGAACCTTCGACCTCGCCTGCGATCTGCGAAATTTTCGCCGCCAATTCGGGTTTCACCACCAACGGATCTTCAAGGAGTTTTCCGACCTGGCGCGCGGAAAGCGTACCGACGTCGACGCCGAAAACCTTCGCCGTTTCGCGAAGCGCGGAGCGGGAGCCGTAAACGTTCACCGCCGACAGCATGGCCGCACGCTCGCGCCCGTATTTCCGGTAAACGTACTGGAGCACCTCTTCGCGCCGATCGTGCTCGAAATCAACGTCGATATCGGGCGGCTCCCCCCGCTCCACCGAGATAAAACGTTCAAACAGAAGATCCATCTGCACCGGGTCTATCGCCGTAATTCCGAGCACGTAACACACGACGCTGTTCGCCGCCGACCCGCGTCCCTGGCAAAGAATCCCTTCTCGGTTCGCGTACTCAACGACATCGAATACGGTGAGAAAATAATCCGCAAAGCGCATCTCCGCGATTAGTCCGAGTTCGTGCCTAAGCTGGACTTCGACCTTCGAGGGAATTCCTTGGGGGTAGCGATTTCTCACGCCGTCTGCGCAAAGCATTTCCAAATAAGACTGGGCGGTATGGCCCTCGGGAATCCATTCGGAGGGATAATCGTAGCGAAGTTCGGAGGGTAAAAAGGTGCACGCAGCGGCGATCGACAGACCGCGCGCGATCAACTCCGGACGGTCGTGAAAAAGCGAATGCATCACGGCCGGGCTCTTTAAGTACGCCTCTTCGTTTCGCTTGAGCAGGTATGCGCTCTCGGCGAACGTCTTTCCTTCACGGATGCATGCTAAAGTGTCTTGCACGCGCCTTCGCTCGGGATAGTGGTAAAGCACGCGGTTATGCGCAACCAGCAGCGCGGAAAAAGAATCGGCGAGGCGATCGGCGACGGCCGTTCTTTCCTGATCCCGCCCGTCGATTGCGCGCGACAAAGGAAAATAAAGCGAACCCACACCGCCTTCGGGTTTCTTCGCTCGCCGCTCGCGGAGCCATTCCCACTGCGCGCGAATCGTCTCCAATCGCATTCCCCGGTCGAAAGCATCCTCCCACTGCGGAAAAAGAATCAACCCTTCCGCGCCGGGGAGCGTCCGCAGAAGTTCGAGGACCTCGGCCTGCGAAAGCAGCGAGCGGCCTTTGGGTTGGTGGCGATGGGCTTCGGTGAAAATCCGGCAAAGGGCGCCATAAGCGGCCCGGTCTCTAGCGATAAAATTTAGCAGTGGGGTTTCGGCGTGGTACTCGTTTCCGACGGGAAGCTGCGCACCGACCAAGAGTCGAGGCGCATTCTTGATTTTTCGAAGCTCCCCCCAGAGCTTCGGCATCCCGTAGACTCCGTGGCGATCGGTGACCGCAATCGCACTTAAACCAAGGGCCGTCGCCGCGTGCGCAAGTTCCTCGGGCGAAGAGCCGCCGTG
>CAZAKW010000223.1:0-5200 GCA_964485835.1 uncultured Bacteriovoracaceae bacterium | reverse complement strand
CGAAATCAACCGGGCGCCGGCGAAGGTCCAAAGCGCGCTGCTCGAAGCGATGGGCGAGCACCAGGTGACGATCGGGGACGTGACGTATCCGTTGGACGCCCCTTTCATCGTGCTGGCGACGCAGAATCCGATCGAGCAAGAAGGAACGTATCCCCTGCCCGAGGCGCAGCTCGACCGATTTCTGTTCAAGGTCAAGGTGGGCTATCCGACGATCGCCGAGGAAAAAAGCGTCCTGAACCGGATGTCGGGCGTGTCTTACGCCAAAGCCCGGAAAATCTGCCATCCCGAAACGATCTTGCAGGCGCGCGAACTTTGTTCCCGAATCTACATGGACGAAAAGATCAAGGACTACATTCTCGCGCTGGTCTTCGCGACACGGTTTCCCGAGAAGCACGGACTTGAAAGCCTAAAGTCGTATATTTCTGTTGGCGCCTCTCCTCGCGCTACGATCGCATTGGCGAAAGCGGCACGCGCAAGCGCTTTTATTCGCCATCGCGGATTCGTCACCCCGGAAGACGTCAAGACGGTGGCTTACGATGTCCTTCGCCATCGCCTGATCTTGTCGTTCGAGGCGGAAGCGGAAGGAATCGATTCCGAAACGGTCGTGAAACGGATTCTCGAAGAAATCCAAGTTCCGTAGTCACGCGGATAAAGGGAGCGATGCTTTCCGAAGAACTTCGCAAGAAGGTCAAACTGATCGAGGTCACCACGAAGCGTGTGATCGACGACGTCATGAGTGGCGGCTATCGCAGCCATTTCAAGGGCCAGGGCGTTCAGTTTGCGGAGCACCGGGTGTACGTCGCCGGCGACGACGTTCGGCATATCGACTGGAAAGTCAGCGCGCGCTCCAAGGAAACTCTCGTTAAAAAGTTCGAGGAAGAGCGGGAGCTTAACGTTCTTTTCGTGGTTGATTTCTCAGGTTCCGGTTTTTTCGGATCGCGACGAACCACCAAGATCGAAGCGAGTGCTGAAATCGCGGCTTTGCTTGCGACCGCCGCGGAACGCATTGGTGACAAAACGGGTTTAATCCTTTTCGCCGGGGAAATCGAAAAACGCGTGGCTCCCAAACGCGGCCGCTCCCATTTGCTGCGGATCGTCCGCGACATTCTCGGGACGGAACCGCGTACCCGCGGGACGGATCTGAAAGGCGCGCTTGAAGCCGCTGCCCGCGTGATGAAGCACCAAGGGATCGTCTTCGTGATTTCAGATTTCGTATTGGGCGCGGACGGAGAGGACTATTCGACGGCACTCAAGCGGTTGGCTCGGAAGAACGAAGTCGTAGCCGTCCGCGTTCGCGACGGCCACGAATGGGAAATTCCAAATGTCGGCGCCATCGCCGTCGTAGACCCCGAAACGGGTGAAGAAGGCATCGTCGATCCGAGAAGTTACGTCTTTCGGAGTTGGTTCGAAAAATTTAAGCAGCAGACGGACGCTCGTTTCCTAAGCGCCTGTCGCGCCGCAAGTATCGAGGAATTACCCATTGAGACACGGGAGGATCATGTCCAAGCCGTGGTACGCTTTTTCCAAGCGCGCCGCCGCCTTCGTCGCCGTTAGCGCGCTAACCGCGCTTTTAGGTGACGTAGGGGCTGCACTTGTCTTGGCCGCGGAACCGGCGGGGGCCCTCGTGCGTGGCGCCGAGCTGCCGACAACCGAACTCTCGCTGAGCGAACGGGAAAGTTCCCTTCGCGTCGGGGATTCGGTCGTTTATCGGCTTGCTCAACCGGGGTGGCAGATCGACCCCGGCGAAGGAGGATTGAAGAAGGGCTATCTCTTCCGTCCGGGCCGGCTTTTTACACCGCTGGTCGCAGGAGAGGTCCAACTCCCGGAACTTCGGGTGATTGACGAGACCGGAGCCGCGGTCGCGAAGACGTCTCCCGTTCAAATACCGGTCGAATCAAATCTCACCGACCAGGACCGCCAGAATCCGAAGGGACCGCAACCTGAACCCGCCGTGGGTCCGCTCGGGCTTCCATTCCCGCCCTGGATCCAGACCGCTGCCGCGTTCCTCGGATTTGGCGTCGTGGTCGGGATGGTTTTCTTCCTTGTACGGTACCTTCGACGGAGAGCCGCGCGCGCGTTGAAAGCAATGCTCCCAAAGAAGCCCTACGATGTCGCGACGCTTGAACGGCTCGATGACCTCTTAAAGGCGGGGTGGATCGAAAAGAAAAATCTTAAACCCTACGTTTTTGGAATTTCCGACGCGATGAAGTTTTACCTGGGCGAACGTTTTGCCTTCGATGCGGAAGAGAGCACGACCTCCGAGCTCCTGACGAGTCTGCGGACCAAAATCGGAAGCCCGGGTTTGAACGAAGCGACCGTCTCGCGGGTCGAGAACCTTTTTCTCAGGCTTGATTTGGTGAAATTCGCCGACCAAATTCCATCGGACGAAGATGCCCGCGGAATCTTGCGTGAAGCGCGGGAGCTCGTCACCTCGACTCGTAAAGTGGCTGCGGAGCCGATCTTAAAAGGGGCGGGGCGATGAGGTTCGCTTACCCCTATTTCCTTCTTCTTATCCTTCTCCTTCCGCTTCTTCACCGCTATTGGCGACAGCGAAACTCCCCGCCGCGAGTTCGATTTTCTCTTCCGATTCCCGTTCAGGTACGGCGATACGATCCGACCCGTTTCTTGCTGGTTCTTCGTTACCTGGCGATTGCCGCAGTCATCGTCGCCCTCGCCCGCCCCCAGCAAAGTTATCGACAAACCCAGCGCCAGGTATCGGGGGTGGATTTGATGATGGTGATGGATACTTCAGCCTCTATGAATATCGAAGATTTGGCCGAAGAATCACGCATGGCGACGGCGAAGCGCACGATGGAGAATTTCGTAAAACGTAGAACCGACGACCGCATCGGATACATCGTCTTTTCGGGCGAGGCGTTGACGTTGGTTCCGCCGACTCTTGACTACGGGTTGGTTCTACGGGAACTCCGCCGCACGGACACGGGAATGGTAAAGGACGGGACGGCGATCGGCGACGGGCTCGCATTGGCCGTAAACCGGATGCGAAATTCCAAAGCCAAGAGCCGAGTGATCATTTTGCTTACAGACGGCGAAAATAACGTCGGACAGGTCGACCCGATCACGGCTGGCGATTTGGCCGCTGGATACGGTCTTAAAGTTTATACGATCGCTATCGGCCGGGAAGGCCGGGTCCGCATGCCGATTCGACGTAAGGGGTTGATGGGGGAAACCGTCACCACTTATCAATGGTTCGATAACCAACTCAATCCGGAGCTTCTTAAGCAAATCGCCAGCCTAACGGACGGAAAGTTCTATCGGGTGGTTGACCGTGCGGCCCTGGACGAGGTCTTCCAGGACATCGACCGTTTGGAAAAGTCGGAGATCAAAACCAACGAGAAGGTTCGTTACGACGAATTGTTCTTGAAGCCGCTTCTCCTTTCGCTTTTTCTTCTCGGGCTTGAACGTCTACTCGCCCGGTTCTGGTGGAGGGTTCTGCCGTGAAGATCGCCGGCATTACGTTTCTCTATCCTGATTGGTTGGCTGCGTGCGCACTCGTGCCGGTTTTGTACCTCGTCGGACGCTGGATGGTCGGCCTGAGGAAACGTCGATTCAAGAAGTTTGCGGACGAAGGGATTTGGGCGCGCATCGCGCCCGAACTCGACTGGCAGCTGCCGAAACGGAAGCTTTTGATGGGATGCCTAGCGCTCGCCTTCCTATTGATCGCCGCTGCTCGTCCCCAATGGGGCGAAACGGAAGAGACGCTCAAGACTACGGGGTTAGACGTCATGCTGGTCGTCGATGTATCCAACAGCATGTTGGCGGAGGACGTGGTCCCCTCACGGCTTAAAAAGACGCAGCACTTTCTCCGGCGATTTTTGGAGCGGGCACAGGGTGATCGCGTGGGCTTAGTCGCCTTCGCCGGCAGTTCGGCGCTATTGTCTCCGCTGACGACGGATTTGGAGTACGTCGCGGAGACGGTCGAGGCGTTGGCTCCGGACAGCGTCACCGCCCAGGGTACGGATCTCGGAGCCGGGCTTGAGTCCGCGCTTAACGCGCTCGAGCGAGGGGCGGAGGATAACTCCGCGAAAGAGACTCAAGCGCCCGTCTCGCGGGCGATCCTTCTTATCTCGGACGGAGAAGATAACGAGGACCGGATCGGGGAGATCGCCAAAGCGATTCGTAAGGAGAATCTGAAGTTGTTTGTTTTCGGGGTCGGGACCGAGGCGGGCGGACCCATCCCGATTCGGAATCCTGATGGCCGGACGATCGGCGCCAAGAGGGACCGGTCGGGCCAAACGGTAACGACCCAGTTTCGATCGGCGGCGCTTGAAAAACTTGCCGCGGATTCCGGAGGTCGGTTTTGGCGGATTACCCCCTCGGAAAACGAATTGGAGGACCTTGCTGGAGAACTGGGATCTTTGTCTCGGGGAGAGTTCGCGGAAAAGAAGGTAACGATTCGGAAAGAGCGGTTTCAGTGGCCGCTTGCGGTGGCTCTGCTTTTTCTTTTGATCGAACTCGCCCTTCCCACTCGTAAGGGTGGTTTTTCTATGATCGCTCGGGCGGCGGCCGTGCTTTTCTTCGGGTTAGGAATAGGATTTTCGTCCCCGGCTCAAGCGGAAAGTTACCGCGCGTACGAAGCGAATCAAGGCGCGGTCAAGGCGTTTGAGCAGGACCGGATCTCGGAAGCTAAGGAAGGCTTCGCGCGCGCGCAGGTTGAAGAGCCTCGTTCGCCGATTCTGCGTTTTAACCAAGGCGCAGTACATTTGAAGGAAGAAAAATTCGCCGAAGCAGCGCGGGTGTACGGCGAATCGGCGGAAGCAGCCAAACGTGAGCAACGATTCGATTTGGCGGCGCTGTCGCTCTATAATCAAGGCATCGCGCGAACGACGAATCGGGATCTGGACGGCGCCGTCGAGTCTTATCTGGCCGCGTTGGAACAGAACGCCCGAAGTCCCAATCCCGAGTTCGAGGCTAAAGTCCGCAAGAATTTGGAGCTTCTTTTCCAGACGAAATCGAACCAAGGCGAAGGCGGAGAATCCAAGAACTCCGATCAAGAGTCGGAATCAAAAGAGAAAAGCGATCAGAATCAATCCGGAAAGAACGGTTCCGAGGGTGATCAGGATCCTAAGAAGGATCCGAAGGACGGCGAAGACCCAGCCCAGAAACAGGCGAATAAGCCTTACCGGGAATCGAACGGTAAGCGCGCGTTTGAATCGGAAAAACTCTCGCCCGAGGACGC
>CAZAKW010000222.1:0-5203 GCA_964485835.1 uncultured Bacteriovoracaceae bacterium | reverse complement strand
CTGCCGCGGAGGCTGTCCCTGGCAGAACAAATATACGAACCCCGGACCTTTACCCACCAGTAGAACGTCCGGCCGGAGGAACGTATCATGGGCTTAAGAATCAACACCAATGTGGGTGCTATGGCATCCGCACGCGCACTCCAGTCTTCTTCTCTCGAACAAAACAAGAGCTTCCAAAGACTCGCCTCGGGCAACCGAATCACCTCGGCCGGCGACGACGCCGCCGGGCTATCGATCAGCGAGAAATTGAAATCCGAGATTCGCTCCCTCGGACAGGCCGAAAGAAACGCGAACGACGGCGTCTCCTTCGTTCAGGTCGCCGAAGGGGGACTCAACGAAATCGGGAATATGCTCGTTCGGATGCGGGAACTCGCGATCCAAGCGGCTTCGGATACGATCGGTGATACCGAGCGCGGTTTCGTGGATAAGGAGATCCAGCAACTCAAGTCGGAAGTCGACCGGATCTCCAATTCGACGACTTTCAACGGCACGCCGCTCCTGAACGGCGAAGCGAAAAAGGAACTGAGTTTCCACATCGGTTCGCAAAAAGGCGATGCGATCGCTTTCAGTCCCGAAAACTACAACGTGCAAACGTCGAAGCTTGGGATCGATGGGTTGGACTATAAAACCGCCGACGGTGCTCGAGACGCATTGGAGCAGGTTGACGGTGCTTTGAATATCGTTTCCGGCTCGCGAGCCGAACTCGGTGCTCAACAGAACAAGTTGCAATCGACGATCTCCAACTTAGCGATCCAGAAAGAGAACTACTCCGCTGCCAACAGCCGAATCCGCGATACGGATGTGGCGACGGAAAGCTCGCGACTGATCAGCCAGAATATTATTCAATCGGCCGGAGTCTCGGTCCTTGCGCAAGCCAACTCGGCTCCGCAAGCCGCGCTCCGCCTCCTCGGATAACGATCGTCCGGGGACTCACGAGTGTGCGCCCGAATCTCGGGGTAATAGTGCTCTGAGGTTCACAATTCGATAGCCCAGCCCCCGGCACCAGAGCGCGGTGTCGGGGGTCTTTTTTTTCTAACCGGGCGAAATTCAACTCCAGTAATTTCTCCTCCCAGCCGATAGGTCGGTAAGGGAGTCGTGTCGATGCAAAAAAAGATTATTTCTAGAGTAGGACTCGGATTCCTAGTGGGTTTCGGCCTCGCTTCTTGCGCCACTCCCAGCTCGCCATCGCGCCATACTGCGGGTGACTCTTTGCCTCGCTACTCCAACCAAGAAAAAAATCCGAAGGATCAGCCGCCCTGTCAGATGGGCGAGGAGCGAAACAAAGCGGGCGAGTGCGAACGGCCCTTTACCTTTGATCGTCCTTTCAGACGCGGCGGACGCTAAGACTCGGGCTGATACCCTGCGCCTGTGAGCTCTCCGGCTCGGCCGTAAACAGTGGCTTACCTACGGCCTACTTTCGCCGTGACGCTATTTCGTCCGCCGGCATCGCCCCTACGGACAGACTCGCGGCGTACTCGTGTTCAAGGTTTAGACAGTTGACTAGTTATTTGACTGTAACTATTTGAAATAAAAGCGTTTTTTTGTTGATTGCAGCGCACATAGTCATTATTCTCATTACGAGAGAAGTGATTGTGGAGTGCCTATGAAAAATCAAACCGAGTTCGAGACGCGACGGAAATGGTTCACCATCGGGATAGCGATGAGTCTTTCGGCAGCGACATTCGCTCAGCCGATGGCGACCACCATGGAAGAGCCTTGGCGCGCCGACGAAAGCCCAGAGTTGATCGCGCCGGATATGAATTATCACATGCCCGATCCGTCGCGACCCTCGACCCGAACGGCGCGGGTAAAGCAGATTCCTTGGACCGGGTCGTATTTTCCGTCGGCAACTGGAAGCACCGCGATTCGTTGGCGAACCGAGGTGATATGGTCGTCGGAAAAAAAGGAGTGGATTTGGCCTTCCGGTCTCGATTCAAATACGTTCAAATACCGTTTCTATAGCGCTGAAGAACTTTCCACGATGACGTGGGAAGAAATTCGGGAAAATACGTCCTCGGTTGAAAAACTTGATATCCTCGCGGGAAATGCGGCGGATCCGTCTTCTCCAGACTATTACCGGAACGCGAGAGAAGTTCGGTACTTTTCTCGGTCCGTGATCGAGGAAAACGAAAGAAAGTTCGGTCGATCTCAGGCAAGCGAGCTCGATTTTCACGGGCTGTGTAACGGATTTACTACTGCTTCGATCTACTTGTCGGAACCGCAGGCACGCAAGATTTGGGTTCCTTATACTTTGCCAGATGGTCGCACCGTGGAAATTCCCCTTGCGATGGGCTCGGGTGATTTTAAAGCGAATGCGACTTATTTCTACGCGCGGAAAACATGGGACTACAACGCTGATGTCTACTCGGGCTCGATCGGAAACTCGGGGTTAAATGCTGGCGCCTTTCATGTTCTCTTGATGACGTTGATTGGCGACCGCGGAGAAAGCTTTGGAGTCGATACGGCACGTGGAAATGCAGTGTGGAACTATCCGGTCGTCGGCTTCTCGACGCGGGTTTCTGCCGTCCGCACCTCCGACTCAGGACCCATACTCACCAAGGGAGCATCCAAGGAAGCCGTAAAAGAAGTCGAAGCATGGACGACGGTCGAATATATGGGTACTGGGAATCCAACGCAGTACCCCCAAGGCGCACGATCGGATGAGAAAATTCTCCGGCGCCAGTATCACTACCGAATCGAGCTCACCGCCGATAATCGCGTGGTCGGCGGCACCTGGATGCCCGGCAGCGATCAAATCGATTTCGCGTGGAAGCTCAAAGGACCAATCCCGTTTGAAGGCGATTACGCCAAAATGGAGCCGTATTGGACGGCCCACCCGCGCGAGTAGGCCGTTTTTCGTAAAGTCGGCGGTCTAAGGTTCCGAAAAGGACTTCGGGAGGGTCTGTCGACCCATGAAAGTCTTTTCGACGTCGCCACTATTCACTGTCTTCGATCCGGTCCGTTCTACGGATGCGTCGGGCGATGCTTTGAAACGTGAGAAACGGAAAAACGAATCCGACGCGAAAGACCCCAACGAACCGGATTCGGAAAAAGAATACGCCTCCGAAGCGGAGCTGCAAGCCGCGGTAGGGGAGTTTACCCAAGAGGCCGGTGCCGCCGCGCCGGAACTCCAGACGCAGGTGAGCGGCCAGGGTCCTGGACTCCGTGTGGTTCTTCGTGACGGACGCGGCGCGATCGTTCGCCAGTTTACGGGTGAGGAATTTCTTCGTCTCCGTGAAGCGGCGGCGGGTGGCCGCGGGAACCTGCTCGATAAAAAGCTGTAGTCGCCGTAGACTAGGATCACGATGAAAGCGGTCGTGATCTCGGACATCCATATCCACGGCGGGGAAGATCCGCTTTACGTTTCGCTGCTGAAGCTGATGCGGGACGAGCTCGCGCCGGGCGATCAGCTCGTTTTAGCGGGCGATATTTTTGATTTCTTGGTGGGACCGTCGCCCGCGGCTTACCGCCGATATCCCGAGTTCTTCGCGGCCGTTGGCGAGCTCGGCGCGAAGGGGGTTCCGATTACCTATATCGAAGGCAATCACGACTTCCATCTCTCCGGTCTCTTCTCGAACTATCCCCACGTCGAAGTCGTGGCTGCGGAAAAGACCTTTCGCATGGGCAACCGAACGCTCGTGGTGGCACACGGTGACCTCGTCGATCAGAGGGACCGAGGTTATTTATTTCTAAGAAGGGTTTTCCGGAGTCGTTACGTACGGTTTGCTTCGGCGCGACTTCCGCAATCTTGGGTGGATTGGATTGGCAAGCGTGCTTCCGAAGCGTCGCGCGCGAAAACCCCTCGCTTGCCCGAAGACCGCGGAGTCGAAGCACGAGATCGATTGCGTGAGATCTATCGAAATTTCGCTAGGGCGAAATTCGATCAGGGCGTAGATGCCATCGTCCTTGGGCATTGTCATGATTTAGACGGACAGGAGTTCGAAAAAGAGGGACGCGTAGGGCGGTATTTGAATGTCGGGTATCCGCGGGCCCACCGCGCTTACGTCGTTTTTATCGACGGTAGGCTCGAGCGACGCGCTCTCGCTTAAAATTTATTGCCTCTCTATATGCATATGCGAATGCGAAAAAAGAGGCCCGGGTCGCGTTTCAAGCGGTCCGGGCCCTTGATTCCACTTTTTCAGGGTGGATCGATCAGTGACACTCTTTTCTTTTCTGAGTCACTGACTAGGCCCAGAATAGCGCGAGCCTATAAAACCACGCTTAAATCCGCCTGAATTTCGTCTCATTCCGTCGAAGAGCGAGGTTGTCCACCTTCGATCTCTTCTTCGCGAAGAGTGAGGATTTCGTATCCGGTTTGGGTGACCGCGATCGTATGCTCCCACTGGGCGGATAGGCTTCCGTCCTGGGTCACGGCGGTCCAATCGTCGGAAAGGTGTTTGATCGCGGGACGACCCTGATTAATCATAGGCTCGATCGTAAAGACCATTCCCGCTTGAAGTCGAACTCCTTTTCCTTTTCGGCCGATATGGGAAATCTCGGGTTCCTCATGCATCAGTTTTCCAATGCCGTGCCCGCAGTACTCTTTCACGACGGAGTAGCCATTTCGGGTCGCGTGTTTATGGACGCTAAAGCCGATGTCGCCCGTGGTGTTGCCAGGCTTGACCTGCTCGATCCCTTTAAACAGGCATTCTCGGGTGATGCGGCTAAGGCGTTGGGCCTCCTCCGACGCATGGCCTACGATGTACATCCGGGAAGTATCTGCTATGAAGCCGTGTTTTTTCACGGTGACGTCGAGATTGATGATGTCTCCCTCTTTCAAAAGTTCTTTCGGAGAAGGAACTCCGTGGCAAACGACGTCGTTCACCGACGAGCAAAGCGCGAACTTAAATCCGTACTGGCCGATGCTGGAAGGGACCGCATCGTAATCCTCTACAATCCATTTTTCGGCGAGTTTCGCTAAATGGAAGGTAGAGACGCCTTCTCTTACCTCGGGAATCAATCGGGTAAGGATCTCGCCGGCGATCTTTCCTGTTTTCCGAAAGAGGACGAGGTCTTGTTCGGATTTCAGGTGGATCATTCTTCGATTCTTTCTGACGGGGGCTGGCGGCCCTACAAGGAGCCTAAAGGCGCGATCCACTATGGATCGAGGAGAACCGGAGAACCACTAAATCCCCGAATTTTTTGAAAAGATGGTGCCCGGGACTGGACTCGAACCAGCATGCTGTTAGGCGCTCGCCCCTGA
>CAZAKW010000221.1:0-5204 GCA_964485835.1 uncultured Bacteriovoracaceae bacterium | reverse complement strand
ATCCCGAAAAAATCCTGAAGGCGACTCTCGATCCTAGGCGGACCGCCTTCTTCGTAAAGGACCGGAACCCGTTTCCTTCCCGGAAGCGCAATAAAGCTTGGCACGTCTTCCCTAAAAATTCGCGCCGCCGCCGGATCCCAAAGCCCGCCTAAGAGCGTATCGAGGTCGGGAAACTCCGTGCCCGATCGGACCTCGGGATAGGACGCCACTAAAAGCGCCCGAAGCAGCCGGTCGAAGTCTTCGGCTTCCCATCCCGCGTTACCTGCCTCTTGCTCTCTCGCCAATCGATACCGTACGCGCAGCGATGCCCACGCTTCCCCGTCGTTACGATCGGCGACTCTGGGCGAATAGAGAAAGTCTTGCTGGGCGATACCGGTTTTCAAATCCTTCAACCACGCTTGAAAAAGCCGCTCCCACTCCCCGGGTGCAAGTATCGCGCTCCCCGCCTTCGAATCTGGCGCCGCAAGCTTTCGCGGCGTGCGAGAAAGCGTCAACGCGTGGAACGTGACGAGGTCAAATTCAACCCAAGCCTTTTTCTTATCGTCGAACACGCGGTCGATTTCCTCGCGTAGCGGTAAAGGTTCGATTTCCCAAAGCCACTCTTCCTCGATCGCGATCGCTGCCCTCGCCTGCGTTCGCGCGCGCATTTCTCCGGCGCGTTTGGTTTCCTGTAGATCCAGCACGAGAAAAAATTCGTCATGCAGCCAAAATGCGTCGCTTGAAGTGGCGGCGGCGCCTCCACGCGCAAGCAGCAATTCGGGCTCGCCAGAGGTCGTCCTTTTTCCCACGCGGTCGTGGAAACCAGCGAGGAGAGAACGCGCAAGCATCGTCGTCGACAAAGAAGCATGCGAGGCCCGCACGCCGGAAAGAGAGAGACGTGTCGCCATACGCTCGGCGGCTTCCGCTAGGCGATCGCGAATTCGCACGGCAATCCCGGAAATCCGGTAATTTCGTAGGCCCTCCAAAGCGTCCAGCCCAAGCGCCGAGCCCTCCGAAACAGCGACCAGCGCGGGAATGACGGAGTCGCTCGCGCCCAAACGTACGGCCTCGAGCAGGCAACGTGTGATTCGCGGGTGGAACGCCGAATCCGCGGCCGCTTTTCCCCAATCCGTGAGCGCTGCTTGGCCCGATTCGTTTTCCCGCTGGATCCATCCCAAATCCAAGAGCAGCCGCCAGCCCGATTCGATTCGTTCGGCCACGGGAGGTTCAAAGAAATGGAAATCCTCGCGCCCCTCCCCTTCTCGTACGCGCACGCCCAGGCTCGTGAGATCCAAAAGCACCGGCGCAAGGTCCGCGCGCAAGATCTCGGGGGTTTCTTGGCTTGCTCGCGCTTCGAAATCTCCTCGAGAATAAAGCCGCAGCACTCGACCCGGCCCCGTTCGTCCGGCCCGTCCCGCGCGTTGGATCGCGGAGGCACGCGAGATCGGCTTTGTTTCAAGCCGAGGCAGTCCCGATGCGTGCGAGTAACTCGCCACGCGCGCCAGCCCCGAATCGACGACCGTGTTCACGCCCGGAATCGTGACCGAGCTTTCCGCGATGTTGGTCGAAAGGATCACTTTTCTTCGAGTGCCTGGTCCCAGCGCGCGGTCCTGCTCTTCGCGGGAAAGGTCGCCGTGCAAAACCAAGACCTCCGCGCGCGCGCCGAGCGAACGTTTGAGCTCGCTTTCGGTTTTGCGGATCTCGGCCATCCCCGGCAAAAAAACAAGCAGGTCGCCGTATTCGTTCGCATCGGTCCGCGCGAGTAGATCTTCGACCGCGCGTCGTACGTCTTGCTCGATTCCAAACGTCGAAACCTGGGCCCGCGCCCGGTATTCGATTTCGATTGGATGGGGAGGCGCCGCAAGCTCTAAGCGTCTCGCTCCCGGCAAGTATCGTTCGAGCGGACCCGGATCGAGGGTCGCCGACATCACGACAATCGCGAGATCGGGTCGCGTCGAACGTTGGAGTCGGCGCGCGAGCGCAAGCGCAAGGTCGCCCTGGAGATGGCGTTCGTGGAACTCGTCGAGCACGATCGTCGAAACGCCGCGGAGATCGGGGTTCGATTGCAGTTCCCGTAGCAGCGTTCCTTCGGTGAGAAAGACGAGTGCCGTGCGGTCGTTTCGTTTTCTTTCAAAGCGAAATTGGTAGCCTACCTCTTCGCCCAGTCGCACGCCGTTTTCTTCGGCGACTCGTTCGGCGGAAAGCTTTGCGGCGATTCGGCGCGGTTCCAAGACGTAAATCTTTCCGGCCGGTGAACGAATGGCCGTCGCTTCCGACTGGGTGCGGGTACGTTCGGCTAGTGCCCAGGGGATGCGAGTCGTTTTCCCGGAACCCGGCGATGCGAGTAATAGAACCGAAGCGCCGGGCGTTACGGCTTCGAGGAGTTCCGATACGAGAGAATCGATGGGAAGCGTGATTCGCTCTTTGGAGTCGTTCGGTGAATTTCGGTTCGACATCGATTCTTCGCCTATCCTGCCTTGTTTCAATCGCCGAATCGAGCGGCCCCATCAATTCGAATGGCTAATGCGCCGCACCTAATTAAGTCGTCCCTCAATACTGACTGATCATCCTTCCTTTCAATACCCAATCCATCCCCAAAGTGAGGACTCGGTACCCAAATCGGCGACTTCAGCTTGAAGCAACCCGCAAGGTCGGGTACTCCAACCTTTCTCAACCAAAATTAAGAACTGTTTCATCCCCTCGGACCCTCGGAGAACGACCCTAGCTATGGAAACGAACGGATTTTCGACTTTGATCTCGGGATTTTGGACGAACGCCTCCGCTGTAATTGGCGTGATCGGCCTTCTCTTCGCCTTCTTCTTTTACTTCCGCGTGAAGGCGCTCCCCGAAGGGAACGAGACGATGAACCGGATCGCTCTCTATATTCGTGAAGGCGCGATGGCGTTTCTCGCCCGCCAATATAAGGTGCTAGCGATTTTCTCGGCGGTCGTTTTCGTCGCCATCGGATTCGCCCTCGGGTGGGTTCCTGCCGCTTGCTTCGTCTTGGGCGCTTTTCTCTCCTTGCTTGCTGGCTTCGTCGGAATGAAAGCGGCGACTTACGCGAACGTGCGGACGTCTCAAGCCGCCCGCACGGGCAACCGTCCGACGGCGTTACTGGTCGCCTTGGACGGCGGCGCGGTGATGGGCCTATCGGTAGCGGGCCTGGGGATTCTCGGAATGGGCGCGCTTTATATCGCGTTTAAAGACGCCGAAAATCTTTCTAACATCATCCACTCATTTGCGGTCGGCGCAAGTTCGATTGCCCTTTTCGCCCGGATCGGTGGCGGGATTTACACCAAAGCGGCTGACGTCGGATCCGACATCGCCGGAAAAGTGATCGAGAATATTCCTGAAGACGACCCACGTAACCCGGGCGTGATCGCCGATAACGTCGGAGATAACGTCGGTGACGTCGCCGGAATGGGCGCCGATATTTACGAATCCATGATCGCGGCCATCGTCGCGGCGATGGCGATTGCCCTTACCGCTCCGAGCGGCGTGCTGCCTCTACTGATGGCGGATGGCGACGAGACGACGAACCGGGCGGCTGGCGTTCTTCTTCCTCTTGTCCTCTCCGCAATCGGCGTCGTGGTTTCGATCGTCTCGATCTTTATCGCCCGGGCGATGAAAAACAGCGCGCCGGCGATGGTCCTTCGCTTGACGCTGATTTTTCCTCCGATCATTCTGGGCCTTGCCTCGTTGATCCTGATGCCAATCTGGGGAGTCACCCAGGGCGTGACGATTGCGTTGGCTGCCGGCGCGATTGGTGGAGCAATCATCGGACTTGTGACCGACTATTACACTTCGTCGAAACCCGTTGCCGCGATTGCGCAAGCCTCGATCACTGGCGCCGGCACGAACCTGATCCGCGGACTTGCCGTCGGAATGGAATCGGTGGCGATTCCGATGTTCGTCGTCGCGATCGTCGCTTGGGTTGCCGACCACTATCTCGGCCTTTACGGCATCGCGCTTTCCGCGGTCGGCATGCTCGGCGGTACCGCGGTTGTGATGACCGTCGATGCCTACGGCCCGATCTCGGATAACGCCGGCGGAATCTCGGAAATGTCGGGACTGGGGCCCGAAGTTCGCGCGATCACCGACGAACTCGACGCGGTTGGAAATACGACCGCGGCGATCGGTAAGGGATTCGCGATCGGTTCGGCGACCTTGACCGTCGTCGCGCTTTTCTCCGCGTTCAACATGGAAGTGAACCACGCACGGAACCTCGCCGGCTTGGGCGATCTCCAACTCTTGATCACCGACTCGAAAGTCTTGATCGGCCTACTCCTCGGATCGATCCTTCCGTTCATCGTCGGCGCCTCCACGATGCTCGCCGTCGGCCGTGCGGCCGGTGCGATCGTCGAAGAAATTCGCCGTCAGTTCCGCGAAATTCCGGGTTTGATGGAACTCAAAGGCGAACCCGAGCCAAAGAAAATCGTCGACATCGCCACGAAAGCGGCTTTGAACGAGATGATTCTTCCGGGCGTCGTCGCGGTCGTCGTTCCGCCGGTCGTCGGATACTTGCTTGGGCCAGCGGCGCTTGCCGGACTCCTCGCCGGAGCACTCGCGGTCGGGGCGACTATGGCTTTGTTCATGGCCAACGCTGGTGGCGCTTGGGATAACGCCAAGAAGTTCATCGAAAAAGGCGGCCTGCCTGGCTACAAAAAGGGTTCGGACGTCCATAAAGCGGCCGTCGTCGGCGATATGGTCGGCGATCCGTTTAAAGACACCTCCGGCCCGGGCGTGGCGATTTTGATCAAGGTGATGAGCGTCGTTTCGCTGCTTGTCGCGGGGTTGATCGCGCTTCGTTAGTTCTGATCGCGTTCTTATCGGAATAGGCACAAAAGGGGGCACTGGCCTTCCTCGTTGGTGACTCACGGTCGTCAGGGCACCGTTTTGCGAGGACGTGGACTCGCGCTCCGAAGCTAACGTTGAATGATGCTTGCAATCTCCAATAGCAGTGACGCGCTTGCATCGGGTCTCACCGCTAGCGGTGAAATGCCTTCATATTTCATTGCTACCGCTGGATGTGCTTCTTTTTCAGCCCTAGCGGTGTTCATTGGGGATACTTGGACTTCCTCTAGCCCGGGTTCTCGCTCCTTCAGATTGGGTCTTTCCTGAACTGATGCGCGGATAGACGAAGGAATTGGGTCAAAGTGGTTTGGTTACTAGCGCGCTCGCCATACTTACAACTCAAGCTACACTATGTAGCTTTAAGTCTGCCG
>CAZAKW010000220.1:0-5236 GCA_964485835.1 uncultured Bacteriovoracaceae bacterium | reverse complement strand
TCGGAAATATTTATCATAAACCCCCCACACTCCTTTGCGGAGCTGGGCTGGCGCTGGCATCGCCGTAGTCGCTTCGCCGATGCCGAAGGATCCGGGATGCGTGCCGCTTGCGCCGACATACGACAACGGCGTCGAAGGGACCCGCCCTTCCAGGGAAGCAAGGCTTGCGCTGGCGATCGCTTCGTCGACCGGTACGAAATGGTTCTTGCGGCGTTCGTAGTCTTTATTCAGTCCGACAAACCGGATTTCGGCATCCCCGACGCGAAGCAGATCGCCATCCGAAAGCTCCGCTTCTTGGACGGAATTTCCGTTTAAGTAGGTGCCATTGGACGAGCCCAGGTCACGAACGAGGTAACGATTTCCTTCGCGTACGATCAGGGTGTTTTTACGCGAAGATTTCTTATCGTTCAGAACGATATCGCATTCCTTGCCGCGTCCGATCACGATTTCCGGCTCATTCAAGTCGAACGATTGGAAATTCGCCTGGCCCTCCGGGATCTCCAGACGAGCTTCGACCGTATTCTGCAGCGCCCGCGTGGCGGCGTTCTCGTCATAGGAGATTTCGGCGATCTCGTCGCCAAGCGCGCTGTCGATCGGGGAGCCGAAGTCGATCTGCAGATCCGGCATTTCTTCGTCTGTGCTTGTATCCCCAGCAGTACCAAAGATGTTCGTACCGGGATCACGCGAGCCAACGTCCGCGCCGGGCGCGTCACCCTCGATCGGCTCGGCAAGGCCCGGCATCTCGCCATCGATTGAAAGCGCTCCGGTGAAGTCGGCCACCGGGCTTCCGCCCGCGGTGAGGTCGATCGTCTCGGTGGGAAGGGCGTCCGGTTCGTGCGTTTCTGGCAAAGCGACGGTCGCGCCCATTTCGATCGATCGGGTCGGTTCAAATTCGACCGGAGAAAGCGCGGGCGCAGCCATGATCGGCGCCGGATCTTCCGATTCGGGAAAAGCTTCTCCGCCGCCGTTAATCGCCACCGCTGGAACCGGTACTTCGCGAACGAGTTCCTTGACGACTTTCTGGGATTCGAGGCGCATCCGGAACGGTCCGATGTCAACGATGTCGCCGTCCTTTAAAAAGGCACGTGTACACTCGACGCCGTTCAAGCGGATCGGCGCGAAATCGCTTTGTTTCTCGATCTGGACCCCTTCCGGGGTTCTCCGTACGACGGCATGCTGGCGTGAGACCGCACGATCTTCCAAACGAATCACGTTGCCGTCGGCACGCCCAATCGAGACGTCCATCTCGACTGGCTGGGATCTCAAATTTTCTCCCTCACGGGAAATGACGAGAATAGGAAGCGCGCTCACGACTCGCCTCCTTTACGACTGCCCAACAAGCTTCGTACGTCTTTGAGCTGCTCGCGTGCCTCGCGGTAAGGCGGGCTTTCGGGATCACGCTGAAGGAGACGAAGGACGGCTTCGAAATGCCCTTTTGCTCCCCGGAGCTTTCCTGAATCGAAATCCCGACGGCCGCGATGCAGATGCGCGAGAACTTCCTCTTCGATCGCCCGGTCCGCTTGCGCGAGATAATTTCGGGCGGAGGAATGCCCGGGATTGATTTGGAGCGCCGTTTCGAATTGGAGGCGTGAACGAAGAAAATTCCTCTCCCGAAATTCTCGAAATCCCTCTTGAAAAAAGGTTTCTGCGGAAGCCATCGGTCCCGTCGCCGGCACGGGAGGGAGGTAAGATGCGAGATCCCGTTCCGTCTGCGTCTTCTTTTCGAGCGCCGCCTTCTTTTCCGCAAGTCTCTTTGCTCGCTCAGGAGAAGGCGCGGTCCCGGTTTCGTCGAGATAAGTCCAAATCCCCATCAAGACGACTGCGGCGATGATGATCTTTTTACGTTTGCCCTCGCCTCCCGAAGCGCCGCCAACCGCAGCGCCGAATCCCGCAACGCCTTCCATCCCCGCCGCGGACGGAGCCGCGGGACGTGTGACCGTGAAGGCAGGAGCGGGCGTGGATACCACGGCCGGCGCCGCATAGCGGCCGGCAAGCAGTTCGGGCGCCAAAGCTTTCGGTGGGGAGAAAAGAAGCTGGGTCCCCGACTCTTCCGGCACGAACTCAAACGCGGTTTCGCCGACGGTGACGATATCGCCGGCCTTAAGTTCTGCTTCGCGCGTAACCGTTCCGTTACACACGAACCCGTTTTGGCTGCCAAGATCGCGCAGCTGCCAACGCCCGGTCGGGAGCCGAGTGAGTTCAGCGTGCCGACGGGAGGCACGCAGATCCGCGAACACCACGTCGTTTTCGTCGCCGCGGCCGATCGTGAACCGTTCCGAAGTTACGACGTAAAGAGACCCGGAGTCCGGCCCATGCACGACCTTAAGTCGAGCACGTTCGCCGGCTTGCTTTGGGGTCTTCCATTGTCGGAAACGGAGAGCTTTCGGCACGGTCGCTACTCCTCCTTCCGCACGAGGTTAAAGACGAAACATTTCGGATCGCCGAAACTTCCGAAAGCGGCGACATGGACGTGGAATACGATTCCGGAAAAATCAAACTCTTCGGACGCGCCCTCGTTACCGGGCATCGCCCGGTCGCACAGTTCGGAGATCAACGACGAAAATGCCTGATCCCGCGAGACGGCAGAAAGCGCTTGGCCCACCCCCGCTTCCGAGCGAATGCCGGTGATTTCTTCAAATACGGAATTCAAGAAGAGGATGTTCTTTTCGTCGTCTAAGATCGCCACCCCGTTGGTGCCGCCGATCGCCAAGGTCTTTAAAGGCCCGAGAAGATCGTGGGCAGTGAACGAGCTGCCACCGCCGCCCGCGTTTCCGGCGTCGTCGCCTCGCGGAACCCGTTTCAAAGCCGAATCGACGAGATCCCATAGTGGCTCGACTTCGCTGAAGTAGACGGAGGGCTTGAAGTCCACGGCTTCGCCGCGCAGGACCTGGTCGACCTTCTTGTTCATTTCCTGGAACGGGCGCAGGGTGATCCGGTAGATCAAGTAGAATACGAAGAGACCGATGATGATCGAAAGAACGAGGGTGTGCGCGTAAACCAGCCAGAGCTCGCCCCCTTCGGCCGAACCCAGGGTCGTATCGATGCTGACGATGGCCATACCGACGGTTTGATTTTTACCCAGGGTCGGATTCAGAACTTGGATGGGTTCAACCGCGACGATGGTCGTATCGTCCGACTTCAAGACAAGGCCGTCTTGCTTTCCCGCGATGAACGCTTTTCTGGCTTTAACCGCGGTCGTCGCTTCCGAGCCCAACTCGAAATGTCGACCCGCCTTCGAAGCGGGCGCCAGGATGCGGTTCTCCAGGTCCACGATCACGGCGACTCGCACGCCCCACGCGCGCTCGAAACTGCCAAGATCAAGCCGAGACTCGTTTTTCGCCGCCAAAAACGGCGTATTTCTTTCCGCAAGTTCACGCGCCATCACCCGCGCACGATTCGACATCTCCCTTTCAATCGCTTTCTGCTGCTCGTCCATCAAAGGCGATAGCGAAATGACCAAGTTCAGCGCCAGATACATCCCGAATAGGGAACCGATTACGACCCGCCATTCGTAGCGCTCATTGAACCCAAAGAAATACGGAAGCACGTAACGATCAAAATGGTACTTGATCTTACCGAGCGGATCGCGCGGCATCGGCGCGTCTTCGAGCGTGTCGAGCGAAACCGATGCGGCCGGAGATAGGGAGGGGCCGGGGAACGCGACTACGTTCGTACGGACCGGTACGAGTGCCGCCGCTCCGCCCTCGCTTAGTTCAAAGACGAATTCGCCCACGCTGATTCGGTCGCCGGGAGCGATCTCACGACGTGCGGAGAGTTTTCCGTTCACAAACGTTCCGTTTGAGGAGCCTTGGTCTTCCACCGTGGCGCGCGTATTGTCGACGACGAGCACGCAGTGGCGTTTGGATACGTTTCCGGAATGGAGGACGATTTGATTCTGGGAATGGCGGCCGATCGCGAACGTTCCGGCGCCCACGGCAAAAGTCGACCCTCGCGCAGGTCGCGCGTTCGCAGGGGCGGCAATGACCGTCAGCCGGTACATAACTCATCTCCTGGAGCGATCCCGAACCGTCCGATGCTTCCCGCCGGAAGCTCAAGCGTTTCGTTCGCTCCTCCATCGCTAAGCGGAAGCGCTTTCCACGGCCGCACTTGCGGGTGCACCGAGGTCACCACTTTCCGTTCAACTAAGTTTCCGCCCTGCTCCTTTTGCATTTGTACGCGAAGAAACACGACGTCGATCGGAATGGACATGAACCACATGTGGATACTCGTGCAGTTCGGAAAAAGGATTCCCTCTCCCGATTCCGCACGTGTCTTTCCGATCCAGCCGCGCAACCTTGAAAAAAAGGACTCCGCGACAAGGCACTTATCGGAAATAATCCTTTGATCTTTTAGGTTTATGAGTAGAACGCGCCGGTCCATCCTCTACCTCGCCGTCCGATCGTGCTTTTCCCAGTCTTTTCGCGGTCTCTCTTCCGCTGATTTCGTCAGACCTTTGGCGCTCATGTTGGTTTTCCCGAGAAAAAGGCCAAGATGAAAGGCCCTGCGACCATCAGAAGGACCGCCGGCAATAAGAAAAGCACACTGGGGAGGAGGACTTTAGACGCCGCCTTAGCGCCTTCTTTGTCGGCGCGCAGCAACCGTTCGGAACGAATCTGATCGGATTGCTGGCGAAGGATACGCCCGATGGAAGCTCCCATTTGGTCGGCGGAAATAAGGATCGCAACGAAGCTGTTCACTTCCGTCATCCCGATTCGATTCGACATCTCTCGCAGCGCGTCTCCACGCGACGACCCCACTTTGATTTCTCGAAGCATCTGTCCGAGTTCCTCCACCAGCGGGCTCGGGGAGGCTTTATCGACTACTTTCTGAATGGCGCCGATAAAATCGAGGCCGGCTTCCGTGGAAAGCGAAAGCAAGTCGACGATGAACGGCATCGACCGAAGGATCTGCCGTTGGCGCTTAGTGATCAGCTGTTTTATCCACAAATCAGGATAAAAGAACCCTGCGACCCCGGTGCCAAGGATCGTAAACCAGGCCAAGTCGGTGAACCCAAGGGCGTTTAGCACCAAGCCGATCAAAGGGAAGAATACGACCAGGAAAAACTTGTAGGCGATAAACTCGTCGGGGGTCAGTTCTTCCCGGAGGCCGGCGGTGATCAAATTACGGCGGTAGACGATTCGACGATTCTCCCAGAAGGGTTTCCCGCGCACCATCGGCACGACATACTGGGTAAAGAACGGGCGTGTGATCTGGACAAGTTTCGAAGACGATTTGC
>CAZAKW010000219.1:0-5247 GCA_964485835.1 uncultured Bacteriovoracaceae bacterium | reverse complement strand
CATTTCATCGCGAAGCCATTTCGAGGCATGATCGGGAGGATCCATGCCGAGACACTTCGTTGCGAACGCATGGACCGTCATCGTTTCGCCGGTCACGTTCACTTTGTATTCACCATTGGGTTGTTTTGCGATCTTACAGGTCTGTTTCGGGTTGGAAACGAAATACAAGTCCTGCCCTTCGCTCACGTAACCCGCGGTTACGAGATGGGTCAGATCGAATTTTCCCTTTTTCTTACTCATTCAGGTGCTCCTTGTGGCTTTGGATAACAAGAGGCGGTGTTTCGGATCGTCATCCGTTTGACGTAGGCCGCTCTCTTCCTGGAGTACAGATCGGTTGATGGCCGGTCGATATTGAGTGAGCATTCAGGAGAATGAGTTTGATTCGATGGACTCCATTAAAAGAGAGTGATTCGCTGCGCTACCGTACGCTTCTTGACCAGGCATTCGGCTTGGGCCCCGTTCAGTCCTATCTTGCCGATTTTCCCGTTTGGGACCCGTCGATCGTGCCCGCTCCCGATCGCTTCCAAATCGCGGGATGGATGGGCGGTGAACTTGTAGCGAGCGCTTCGATTCGTTTCGCGGATTACGTCGGAGAGCCCGACGCAAGCGGGGGTAATCAGATTCGTTTTGGTTTGATCGGAGCGGTGGCGACGTTACCGAGTTATGCAGGAAAGGGCTTCGCTTCCGCGGCGCTCGATCTCCTGTTGGAAGAAGGAAAAAATCGCGGCGCCAAGGCTTATGCACTTTGGGGAGCGGCAAGCGCGATCTACGAACGTCGAGGATTTCGCTTCGGCGGGTTCCAGATCCAAACCCCGCTGCGTGAATTGAAGATCGAGCCGACTTTGCTAGAAGGTTTCGAAGTGAGGAGCGGTTGGGACTTGGTGATCGCGGACTTCTTTATGCGTCGTGAACGTGGGCTTAGATACCGAGATTCGGATTTACTGTGGCTCGCAAGACATACGAGCGTGGAGTGGCGCACGTTGTGGATGGATGGGAAATGCAAAGCGTATTGCGCGTGGAACCGAGGGATCGATCTACCGGGAATGATTCACGAGCTTGGCGGAAGCGACGAAGGAATGCGCGAGCTGATGCGTTTCGTTCAGTCGCGATATCCGGAGTTGGTTATGCTTGCGCATCCCGACCGGTTGCCTTTTTCGGAAGTGCCACGCGAAAATTTGGCCCAATTTAAACTAGAGCCCGATGCGAAGCTTGATCTTGCGCATGTCTGGTTCAGCGGCATGGACGCGTGTTAACTCCGGTCTAGAGTTCCGAAATCGATTCTTCGTCCGTAGGTCCGGTGGCGAGTCTTCGACCTAAGGGATCGGACTCGTCGCTCTGCACGCAAGTGCGCATATGGAATTCTTTGGCGGAATCCAGTGATTCCTCTAACGCTTGGAGTTCTTCGAGATGGTCCGATCCTTCTTTGGATGCGATCTCAATCACCGACGAAGGACGACCGGAGGCGCGCCAGTTTCCTTCCGCAAAAATCCGCTCGGAAGCGTCACTTAAAACCACGCGGATTCGTGGCGCGGAAGTTCCGTCCTGAATGAGTTTGGCGGAGTCGAGATTTCCACAAAGAATCGGCGCCGGAGCCTCGGCCGCTTCGGCAAACGAAGCCGAGAGAAGAGCCACAAAACCAAAAATAAGCGCGACGGCCGAACCACGATTGAATTTCATAAATTACTCCACCTCTTGCTAGGTAAAGCAAAGCAAAGGCCAACGATCAAATTCGATATACCGAGCAAGCGAGAAAATTGGTCGCGAAATAGTGTCTAAACTTTCGACAAGAGCGTGGCTTTCTACGGGAGCCCATCCACCCGGCGGTGGCACGCTAAAAAAAGCCCCGATTCGTCTCCGAACCAGGGCCTTATGATTGAAACTAAGAATGGCGTTTCGTCCGAACTAAGTGCTCGGCCGAGTAAGCCGATCTTCGATTTGTTCCAACAACTTCCGAAGGTGGTCCGCGTAGACTGAGAGTTTTTCGTGGGTCTCGCTTGCTTTCCATTTGAAGCTCGGCACCGAAAGACCTTTGTCGTCCATTTTGAATTCGAATGCTTTCGCATCACGAACGATTTTCTCAGCCTTTGCTTTTTCCGCGGCCTCACCTTCGAGTGGAACGCCGGCGGCATCGAGAAGAATTTCTTCTTTTTTCGACGCTTCGTCGATCATCGCGAAGTGCTTGGAGGATTCGACGGATAACATCTGGCGAAGAAGTGCGCGATTTTTCAATCCGCGTTTCATCAACTCGACTTTCGTTTCGTCGGGAAGTTTCGTGAAGCCGATGCACTCGGTGATCCGAGATTTCGGTTTCATAAACGCTTTGGCGATCGAATCGTGCGAGGAGTAGGCGCCGGCTTCGAGAAGCGAGACGTATCCTTCGCCTTCCTCAATCGGATGGAGGTCGACGCGGTCGAGGTTTTCACGAAGCGCGATTTCGTGGGTCGCCTTATCGTCGGTCGCCAGCACGCGCGCGGGAATACGATCCATGCCTGCGATTTTCGAAGCGCGGAGCCGGCGCTCTCCGGCGATGACTTTATAGCGATCTCCGTCTTGAACGACGAGGATCGGTTGAAGCACGCCGTGGAGCTTGATCGAGTTCGCAAGTCCCGCGACTTCTTCGTCGTCGAAATGCGTGCGAACTTGGAGTTCGGATGCGTCCACTTTTTCGACGGGGACAAAGTTCACGAGAAAAGTCGTGAGACTTTTCAAATTCGAGTGCGTCGATCCCGCAGTCACCCGCGCGGTCGAGTAGAGTTGCTTGAGGTAGCCGCTGCCTTCGCGGGTTTTAATTTTTGAATTCTCGGCCGCCTTGGGCGCTTCGGGAGTTTTCGGCGTTTCAGGAGTCTTATCGTTGGTGCTCATGTCTATATCCTTCAATCGATTTCGATGAAATTAGAGGGAACGGGGCGCTTCTTGCCCGCCGACGAGTTCTTCGGTGAGTGAATTCACATCCTGCGCGGCGACACCGCGAGGATTCACATCCCAAACCGTAGTGCGCCGCTTGGTCGCCTCGTTCATATCCGCCGCCCGGTTCATGACCGTCTTCGTACAAAACTCCGCGAACTGACTGCGCAGCTCGCCCAAGACTTCTTGGGAGATCACCTCTCGGTTATCGTACATATTCGGTATAATTTTGACGGTCAGCTCGCGTTGAAACTCTTCTTGCATCTGCTCGATGGTGCTCATCACGAGCGACATCCCGTGAAAAGAGAGGGGATTCGTCGAGCAGACGACGTTGACGAGATTCGCCGCCACGAGCATGGAACCATTGAGAATCGATGCGGCCGGGTTGGTGTCGGCAACGATCAGATCGTATTGATCCCAAATTTTACGAATCGCCTCGCCGAGACGGTATTCACGCCGAGGTTTGTTATTGAGCGGGATCTCAATATTACAAAGCCCCAAGTTCGCGGGAACCAAGTCCAGTCCAGGCGCGACGTTCATAATCGCGTCTTGAAGAGGAAGATCGTTGATCAAGACGTCGTAGATCGTCGGACGTTCGTGGCCATCCAGGATGTCGAGATTCACCGTCAAGTGCCCTTGGCCATCAAGATCGATCGCGAGTACTTTGTACCCCATCATCGCAGCACGCATAACGTACTGCGCCGTAAGGGTGGACTTTCCGGTTCCGCCTTTGACGTTGTAAAACATTTGGATTTTATGCGGCGGGTCGAGCGGAACGAAGCCGGTCGCCGCGGCGACCGCTTCGATGTTTGCTCCTTCGACCGGAATTTGTGGACCGGCGGCAACCGCACCCGCTCCCGACGCTCGTTCACGGAGTGCACGAAAATACGCCTGCATATTTTCAAGCGTGATCATTTTTCGATCGACGTTTCCGACCCGTTTGCGAGTCGTGGTGATCAAGCCTGAAGCTTCGAGTTCCGGAAGAGTCGACTTGTCGACCTTTGCGATAGCGGCGAACTCTGCGGGTGTGAAATGGATTTCCTTGAATGAGGCCATCCGAATTTCCTTCCTTGGTGGGAGTGGTACTGCGTTGAGCGTTCGTTTTTCGATCCTTCGAAAGCGACGTCCTAAGTGATTGGATTCTGTCGAGCCTACGGAAAGCGCGCAAGAGAAAAGCGGTCGCCGCGGCGACCGAAGTGAAATGAAATTTTTTACTCAACGGACTCGTCTAGAGGAATCGGCTGATGGGT
Organism: uncultured Bacteriovoracaceae bacterium; assembly: GCA_964485835.1. Taxonomy (GTDB): domain Bacteria; phylum Bdellovibrionota; class UBA1018; order UBA1018; family UBA1018; genus JACMQW01. Next base: position 1,093 of record CAZAKW010000219.1, on the reverse strand, counting down.
CGCCACGGCGACCGACTCTAAAGGCGACGTCCAGTTCCGCAAATCACCGGTCGCCACGGCGACCGTTTAAGACGAAGCGCTTTGGTATCGCTTGAGTCCCCGACGCCATAGCCAAGAGTTTCCGGCGAAGAATACGGCGAGCACGAAAACGATGGTCGCCATCTCCTTCCATTCCAATCCATAGAGAAGCGCGCGCGTCGGGACCGATCCGATAAAAGCGAAGGGAAGAAAGGTGAGAATCGAGTATCGGATGGCGACGGGGAAGATCGAATCCGGCTTCGTCGCGAAATGAAAGAACTGGTAATAGAGGCGCGACAACGCCCAGCTTCGGTCCGTCCAAAACACCCAAACTGAAAATGCGAAGCGGATCAGGATTGCCGTGGTCAGTCCGATCAGAAGCCAAAACGGGACGGTTGCCCATCGCCAGCCGCCGACGAATCCCGCCGGCTCGGCGAAACGAACCGCGATGCCGATTCCCAGGAACAAATTAAAAATCGAAGTTAGGCTCATCCACCGGGTCAACGAAAGAAAAACCGGGCTGACCGGTTTCGTGAGGAGGATGTCGAGTTCGCCCTTATTCACGAGGTCCGAAAAGTTCCAGAAATTACGTTGGAAGAAGGTCGTGAAAAGGGCGTCCGAGGCGAAGAAGATTCCCAAGAAAAAGAAGACCTGTTCTTTCGTCCACCCGGCCAGGGTTTCGACGTTCGCGTAAATCACGGTGAAGAGAGTGAACTCGACCCCGATCCAAACGAGGTCGACCACGAGCATCGTGAGGAAGTTCGAACGATAGACGGCTTCGCGAACAAAATTGTTCTTGAGTTGGACCCCGAAGACTCGCGCGTATTTCAAAAGATTCGGCATCGTCCTTAACCACCCAACGAGAGATAGCGTTTAATGCTGATGCGCCAAGCGAAGCTTACGGCGAAAGAAAGCCCAACGATCCAAACGCAGGCCACAATGAGAGCGTTGCCAAACTCCGCGTCGCTCCAGCGTCCAAGCGCATATTGGGTTGGTCCGAAGACATAGAGATAGAAGGGCGCCGATTTCCAGACCCATTCCATGCTGGCTGGAAAAAGAGTAAGGGGTAGGAGCT
>CAZAKW010000218.1:0-5250 GCA_964485835.1 uncultured Bacteriovoracaceae bacterium | reverse complement strand
CGTTCTATAGAGCGTATTTATTGCGAGAGACTAGGGCCTTAAGAGTGGCGCACAAGTAATACCGGCGCCGGAAGTGTTTTGGCTCCGAAATCCTTCGTTTTCGTGCGTGAGGTTCTGCAGAACCTGCTAGGGGACAAAATCGCGCAGAAAAAACACACATATTCTAAAGATATATGGCGGTATACCGAGAAGTTGAAGAAACCTCTTAAAATTGAAAGTCGCAATCGATGTGTTTCGCCCAAGGCACCCACCCCCAGTTGCACCCAAGCATACCTCGTTCGGTGATTTGCCTGGTTCTTCTTTTGAGCTCCGTGAGTGCGTTCGCGGAAAAAGTGCGAACGAAGGAAATCGGTTTTACCGAGATGGGATCGACATTCTCCGGATTGCAGATCCTACCAGAGGGCCTGCACCCCTTAAATCAGGTCGCTCGAGTATTAAATAAGGAAATGGATGCGCTACCCCTCGTGTACAGCGAATCCTTCCTTGAAGCGTCTGGAGGGAACGGCGCTTATTCCATTGAGAACCACCGTCTGTATATTTCGAAGCTCGCTTTCAGTTTAGAGGCTATCGACACTACCACTCGCCATGAAATGATTCATGCCATCTTGTGGACAAAGCTCCGCCGCGGGAAGCCTTCTTCATTCAGTGGTATCGCATATAACATGAATCCGGAGTTGCGAGGCGTAGCTTACGGGCCTATGTTCGGAATGGACGAAGTGGTCGCCACGCTCTTCAGCTTCGAGCATCATTCCCAGGAGATTCTCAAAACTCTCGATATTGCCACGAGGAGCTCCGCTTTGAACGCTTTTTCAAGTGTTGTTGAGGCAGTCACTGAAGCAGCGAAGTACGGTAGACGGCTCACGACGATGGCTATCACTTTGAAGTTAGGCTTAATTAATAAATCGATCCCGGTTAAATCTCCCGATCCCCTCATTGCGTACGTGGGCAACTTTCAGTGGCAAAAATTCGCGGACGAAAAGATTCAAATTTTTCTGCCCGAAAACATGTCTTCCGAAAGAATCAAGTACATCAGAATGTTCGTCACTCAAGCCATCCCCGAATTAGAAAAATTTGAGCTAGTTGCCCGCAAGATCATGACCGGATCGCTCGGTAATGACGCTATAAAATCGCATGGTTTAGAACTTTCTGTCGTTTCCAACGCCATATCGGAATCATTCGGAGTCACGTTTCCGGAAGAGTCCAAGGTTGTGAAAGAGTTTCAGATAGATAAGTTCTCAACCGAGAACATCGCTCTGTTTTGTAAAAACTTGCTTTCTAGGCCTGCGAAGTAAGCGGCTTCGGGTGCGCATCTTCGATCAACCGCATTAGACAGCCGTCTTAAAGAGAGAGCCTTAGGTATCGGGTCGTCGTTGTTCGCACACCAAGCGAACAACGCTCTCTATTGGATGCCTTGCAATGTTTTCAGACTGAGGCTTGCGCCGATATCCAATGTCTTCGAGCCAAGGCTCGACCGCGATTCCTTCGTTTGCCCGCGCAGTTTGAATCGCGATCAAGCTGGTAGAGTTTATAAACTTCGATCTCGCTTATAGCTCGCCCCGCCCGCGACGACGGACCAAAGTTTTCCACCGCTAGCGGTGAAAACGAACCCGCACGCCCCAAACCTTAAGCCTGACGAACTTGGGGGCTTTCCGGGCTTGCGTTCATCCCTTGTAAAAACTTAACTCCTCCGAGCATCCAGACTAGCGATCCCGCGCAATACACCGTCGCCAAAGGCAATGCCCACGCAACGTGGGAAAAATGCGTCTGCACGAGGTGGATACAGAGTAAGTAAAACAGCGGAAGTCGGATCGTCTCAAGACCCTTCGCCCACTTTTTCGATTCGAGCATCCCGCCCCAAACCGTCACGGCGAGCCAGAGTAAAGCCGAGACTGCCACCTTTTCCCAAGTCGTCAGCGGAGACTTTCCGTCAATCACGAGATAGAGAACCGCGAATGCGGTTATGCACTGGAACGCGAGATACGGAGTCGAACCGGCAAGTGGCTGGGTCACGTACTTTACCTGCGTGGCGGCCGTAACCGCCGGACCTTTCTCGTAGGGAGGAAGGTTCCGAGGACGCCAGCCCGGCGGTTTAAACCAGACCAAAACCTTGTCGACGAAATGGGTCGCCTGCCGAGCATCGTTCCAAAGAACCAAAAACCAACTGAGATTCAGAAACGTCGGATCCCACGAACGCGGATGCATCGAGACTCCGTAGTAAGGTTCTTCGGTTTGTTCCCGGTAACTTCCAAACCACTTGTCCCAAAAGATAAACGTGCCTCCGTAGTTCTTATCCCAATAAATCGGGTTAGCGGCATGGTGGATCTGGTGGTGATACGGCGTATTCAGCCACGAATCGATCCAGCTTGGCAGTTTCGGAATCACGCGAGTATGCGGCAGAAGCTGGATCACTAAATTAAGCGCGACCACCGGAATAATGATCGCAGGAGAGAAACCCAGCACGGCGAGCGGCCAGTAAAACAAAAAGGAGGCCGCACGCTGGGTAAAACTCGTGCGCAGGGCCACAGCATAGTTTAATTCTTCGGCCGAGTGGTGGGGAACGTGCGCTGCCCAGAGAATATTCACGCGATGGCCGGCGCGGTGGAACCAGTAGAAAAGAAAATCGACCCCGATGTAACAGAGAACGTAATTCAAGGCCGTCGGCTTCACTTCAAAGAGCGCGTAATTTTCGTAAACCCAGGAATAGACAAGCGCAACCCCAACCGCGACCGCCACGTTCACGCATTGGGCGATAAACATCGTACCCAGACCAATCAAGCTGTCTTGGTAGCTGTAGTATCCGTTCTTCTTGTAGAGACAATAACCGATCTCGACCAGAATCAGGACCATCACGGCCGGCCCGACAATCGCGTAGATATTGATTACATCCATACTATAACTCTAAGAGACCGACGCTAATCCGTCCATCCCCCGGGGCCAACCAACCGCCATTCACGAAAATAAGCGCGTCAACTTTGGCAAAAAATTGACAACTCTTTGTTTGATTGCTCGGGCGAGAATCAATATTCGGACATCGGGGGACACGAGCAGACGAGATTGCGCTCGCCGTAAACATTGTCGATCCGCGCAACCGCCGGCCAAAACTTGAATTCCCGAGTCCAGGGCGCAGGATAAACCGCTTTTTCGCGCGAATAAGAATAAGGCCATTCCGTCTTCGCGATCATCTCCGCGGTGTGCGGAGCGTTTTTAAGCACGTTCGCCTTGCGGTCCGCTTTCCCGGCTTCAATTTCCCGGATCTCTTCGCGGATCCCGATCATCGCCTCGACGAAACGGTCGAGTTCGGCCTTCGACTCGCTCTCCGTCGGCTCGATCATCAACGTTCCCGCCACCGGAAACGACATCGTCGGCGCGTGAAACCCGTAGTCCATCAGTCGCTTGGCGATATCTTCGACTTCCACGCCCGTCTTCTCTTTCAACGGGCGCAAATCCAAAATACATTCGTGCGCGACGTACCCCTTTTTGCCGGCGTATAGCACCGGGTAGTGGTCGCGCAGCCGGCGCGAAACGTAATTGGCGCTGAGAATTGCGGCTTCCGTCGCACGACGAAGTCCTTCCGATCCCATCATCCGGATGTAGAGATAGGAAATCGGCAGAATCGACGCGCTTCCGAAAGGTGCCGCGGAAATCGCGCCAAGCGCCTCGACCCCCCCGCAGTGCACGAGTGGATGCCCGGGAAGGTAAGGCGCGAGATGCGCTTTCACTCCGATCGGGCCCATTCCCGGTCCGCCTCCTCCGTGAGGAATGCAAAAAGTTTTGTGCAAGTTTAAGTGGCAGACGTCCGCGCCAAAATCGCCAGGCCGACAAAGGCCGACTTGCGCATTCATATTCGCACCGTCCATGTAAACTTGCCCGCCGTGCCGGTGCACGATCGAGCAGATTTCGACGATTTCTTCTTCGAAGACGCCATGGGTGGAAGGATACGTCACCATCAACGCCGATAGGTTCGCCGCGTGGAACTCGGCTTTCTTTCGGAGATCCTCCAAATCCACGTTCCCACTCGCATCACAGGCGACGACGACGACCTGGAGCCCCGCCATCGACGCCGAAGCCGGGTTGGTGCCATGCGCGGACGAAGGAATCAGACAGATCGTCCGGTGGGACTCGCCTTTCGCTTCTTGATAACGACGGATCGAAAGTAAACCCGCGTACTCCCCTTGCGATCCGGCATTGGGTTGCAAAGAAACGGCGTCGAAACCCGTGATTTCTTCCAACTGTTTTTCAAGCCGAGAAAGGAGAACTCGATACCCTTTCCATTGGCTTTCGGGCGCGAACGGATGGATTTTTCCGAACTCCGGCCAGGTAACCGGAATCATCTCCGCGGTCGCGTTCAATTTCATCGTACAGCTTCCCAGAGGAATCATCGACTGCGCGAGGGATAAGTCCTTAGACTGGAGACGGGTGATGTAGCGAAGCATCTCCGTTTCCTAGTGATAGAGATTAAAAACAGGGTGGGTGAGGTACTCACTCGTTCGCTTCATCCCCTCTGGAATCGTCGAAGGCGCGTTGATGGCATGTTCGTTATAACTGGTTCGTTTGCCGACGCATTCGCCGAAAACCTCCAGCAATACCTCGATATCGGACGCTCGGGTCGTCTCGTCGAGCGTAATGCCGACCGTTTCCGCGTCAACGCGGCGAAGGTTCATACGACGGGCTTCGCAAAGGTGCACGAGTGCGTTCGCGTCGACCCCGCGAAGGGTGAGCGTATTAAAGTAGGCGCTTTCAATTCCGTAACCCAGCTTGCGCAAGCCGGAGGCTAAGACATTGGTGAAACCGTGAATGCGATTGGCAATCCCGCGGATCCCCTTCGGACCGTGATAAACTGCATACATGCTCGCCATGATCGCAAGCAAAACCTGCGCGGTGCAGATATTCGAAGTCGCCTTATCGCGCCGGATATGTTGCTCACGCGTTTGCAGTGCGAGCCGGATCGCGTTCTTTCCCATCGCATCTTTAGAAACGCCGACGATGCGGCCCGGCATCTGGCGTTTGTAGGCGTCTTTGGTCGCGAGATAGGCGGCGTGCGGGCCTCCAAACCCCATCGGAACTCCGAAACACTGTGTATTTCCAACCGCGAAATCCGCGCCGAGCTCTGCTGGCGCCTTGATCAAAGCAAGCGCCATCAAATCCGCGCAAAGCGTGACTAGAGCTTTAGCGTCGTGAGCGCGTTGGATCCAGCTCGTATAATCTACGATCTCTCCATAGGTGTTTGGATACTGAAGGACCGCGCCGAAA
>CAZAKW010000217.1:0-5269 GCA_964485835.1 uncultured Bacteriovoracaceae bacterium | reverse complement strand
CCGGCTCGATCGTGATCGGATCCTGGATCATCCCCCACTCGGCCTTTTTCACTTTGGAGACTTCCATCGCCTGGTCGGCGATCGTGAGGTTTTTGTGGATCACGCCTAGGCCGCCTTCTTGCGCCATCACCTTCGCGGTTTTTGCTTCGGTAACGGTGTCCATCGCCGAAGAAATCAACGGAATCGAAAGCGTGATTTTTTTCGTAAGCTGGGTGCGGATCGAAACGGCGTTGGGTAAAACCTCCGAGTACCCCGGCACCAAAAGCACATCATCAAACGTTAACGCCTCGCCGGAAGCCTGGCCTTCATTATAAAAACGCATCGTTTAAAGATCCTCTTCTTCGATTTCGGCAAGCCCCGCTAACAACTCAATATACTCTCTCGAGTCGCCGACGTAGTTCGCGGCCGACTTCTGCAAGTACTTCAACTCTTCTTCCGTTAACTCGCGAACCGCCTTCGCGGGCATTCCCATGATCAAGGACCGAGGCGGAAACGATTTACCTTCAGTGATCAACGCTCCGGCCCCGATAATCGAATCTTCGCCGACGACGGCGTTATTCATCACAATCGCGCCCATCCCGACCAGGCACCGATCGCCGATCGTACAGCCGTGGAGCATCACGCGGTGGCCGACTGTGACTTCGTCGCCGATCGTTAAAGGGCTACCGCGACGATCCACGTGCAGCATCGAGTGGTCTTGGATGTTGGTGCGTTTTCCGATCTTGATCCAGTTCACATCGCCTCGGACCACGCATTGGAACCAGATGCTCGACTCCGCGCCGATCGAGACTTCGCCGACGATGTCGGCGGAAGGGGCTAGGAAAACGGAAGGGTCGATTTCGGGCCACTTTCCGTGATGCGGAAGAATGGTGGCGGATTTGATTTCGCGATCCGCATGCGGGTTCATACCGATACCTCCGTAGCCGTAGAAGCCGTGGAAGATACCCCAGCCAAACCGGACCTCGCCCGGCCGCCGATCTCCGCAAACGACGCATGGGCCGCGTGGTACTTAAGCCCCCCGGATTTTTGCTCCCCTTCCGCTTCCATCGCGTCGTGCACGACTTCTCCACGAAGGGTCAATGGGGTGGCAATCGTGATCCGCACCCGCATAAAACGTCCAATTAAATTTCGGCCCGTATCGTCGGCGAAATTCACGATGCGGTTACATCCCGTCCGGCTCGTCCACACCCGCCCGCGCACGCCCGCTTCGGAAGTATCGCGCGAGACCATCTTATCGTTCTTTCCTTCGCCCTCGACCAAAACTTCCATCTCCGAACCCACCAGCGCCGCGTTTCGCGCTTCGGCGATCTTTAAGTGGTGGGCCAGCAACCGGTTTAAACGATCGGCTTTCACCTTCGTCGGCACGTCGTCGACGAGTTTCGCCGCGCGCGTGCCCGGACGGGGGCTGTAGGCGAACGCGTAAATCATATCGTACTGGACGATATCGAGAAGCTTTAAGGTCTCTTGGAAATCTTCTTCCGTCTCGCCGGGAAATCCGACGATCAAGTCGGTGGAAAGACCGAGCAAAGGATTGAGCTCCCGTATCCGCGCCATCTGCGCGAAATACCCTTCGATCTTATGGTGGCGCCCCATCTTGCCTAAGATCCGGTTTGACCCGCTTTGCACCGGCAAATGAAGTTGCGGCGCAAGCTTCGAAACTCCGCCCGGAGCGTAGCACTCGATCAGCTCGTCCGAGAAATCAAGCGGATGGCTTGAGGTGAAGCGCAGGCGTTTTAGTTTCGCCAAACGCGAATCGCCTTCGATCGCACGCAGGAGTTGTGGGAAATTCTCGTCGCCTTCGCGCGGACCGACTTTTCCGATTTGATTCTGGAGTTCGAGCGGTTCGCGGCGAGCCGAGTTCGGGTTACCCTTGCCGAACGAGTTGACGTTTTGGCCGAGCAGCGTGATCTCGCGAACGCCGGTCGCGACTAACCTCGCGAGATCGGCCAGTACTTCGTCGATCGTGCGCGACTTTTCGCGCCCGCGCGTGAACGGGACGATGCAGTAGGTGCAAAACTTATCGCAACCTTTCATGATGTTGACGAACGCCTGGGCCTTTTGGCCGTAGACTTTCGTTTCGGTCGAGTAGTTCTGCGTGCGGTCGAACTCTGCGAATACGACGTGGCGTTCGCCGTGCTCAACCCGATGGACGATTTCGGGAAGCTGGTCGATATTATCCGTGCCGAAGACGAAGTCGAGATAGGGCGCTTGCTTAAAGAGCTCCTTTTTCTCGAGTTGGCCGACGCACCCGCCGATGCCAATCATCGGCTTGGCAATGCCTTTGCTTTTCAACTCGTGGTGGAACTTTCCGAGCGTCGAAACCGCTTTATGCACGGCCTTCTCTCGCACCGTGCAACCGTTGATCAAGATCAATCCCGCTTCGTCGACAGTCTCCGCGGGAGACATCCCGCGAGCCGCGAGTAAGTTTGCCATCCGTTCGCTATCGGCGACGTTCATCTGGCAACCAAACGTCTTGATGTAAAAGGTTTTAGGGGCGGTGGCGGGCGCAGGGGTACCCACAGACATCGACGGAAGACTCGATTCGAAGGAGCCCTGTGTAATGGCGTTCGAATCGGGTAAAACCTGATTTTTCATGTTAGGACACATAGCATTTAACGCACTGCGCTTGGGAGGGCTTTTTTCGCTCTGCGGGGCCAAGATTCACGATGCCAAAGGGGGGCGTCCACCAACCAAAACAGGACCCCCAGATAAGGGAAAGAAGCATTGCAATGCCTAGGCTTTAAACAGCCGCTCAAACCTTTTACAGGGTCAAAATTGACATACATCAATAGTATCAAATGCTTATACATCCCCGTCGTGGCCCAGCAACTGCATTTCTCTTACTCGTGTCTGCCGGGGTCATTTTTAGATCGGGGGATAGATGAAGAAGATCATTTTGGGTTTTATGTCGTTGGTTGCAGGTTTTGGAATTGTTTTGGATGCGAGTGCTATGGGGAAAAAAAATCCTTCGCGACCGCAAGCGACCCATCGCACGGTTACCGTATCCGGCACACTTCTCAATCGGAACTCCATCCCTTCGTATGGCATCCAAGAACTAACCCTTCTTTCGAATCAAAGGCAGTCCGTCGTTTCTTCTCGAATCTCCTCACGAAGCACGGCACGGCCACAAGACCTCATTGACGAAGGAATGCTTGAGCGAGCGACCGCGGCGATTCCGGTTGGCCAAGAGGTCCAAATCGTTTTGAAATGCGAGTCAGCTCAGTCTCCCACTCGTCCAGGATACGCAGCCCTTTATTACTATACGGCGCCGAACTCCCTAGGCGAGTGCGATATTCAATCGATCACGTCGCGTGCTCACTCTGATATTCGGCCGGGCACACTTCCTCCGCCCGTCGTCCAGCCTGTCATTCTTCCGAGGTAAATTCTCGAATTCACTTTTTGGTGAATCAATTTAACGGGGTAAATTTCTCAAACGAAATTTGCCCCGTTAATTTTTCGCGGGAGACGTTCCCGATTTCGATTTCGCTCGGTACTGGCAAGAAGCGTAAACGACGTGTCGATGGCCAGTGACGGCGAAGCCGAGCTTTTCGGCCGTCGCTTCCTGGCGTTTTTCGATCGCATCGTCGTGGAATTCGAAGATCTTCTGGCAGTCTAGGCAAACGATATGGTCGTGGTGTTCGTCGTCGGCGAGTTCGTAGAGAATTTGTCCGCCGGGGGCGGTCGGGCCTTCTTGGATCACGCCGCTTTCAACCAGCACCGGCAGGTTGCGATAAAGGGTCGCTTTTCCCACGTTGGGAAAGCGTTTTCGCAAATGCTCCAGCAAATCGTTGGGACGAAAATGGCGGGCTTCGAAAACAATCGTTTCGAGGATCTTTCCGCGCGCATCGCTTCGGTTGAGGTTCTTTTCCGAAACGTAGCGATCCAGCCGCTCCATCATCCGGCCTAAAATCTCCCGAAGATCGCTGACGTTCCGACTCCCCTCTGAAGGGAGCGGACGGCCGCACGGCAATACGCGGCATGCAGGGCTTGGAGGCGTGGGAGGCGATCGCAAAGACATGTGAGGTCGTTATCCTTCGATTCTAAGAAAAAATCACTCATTACAGCGGCTCCCCCTTTACAGAACGACTCTAAAATGAGACCAGGTCTCAATATTAAACGAGACTCAGTCTCATATTTTTGGAGAAACGCCCCCATGTCTAAGCTTGGAAATAAGAGATCCGCCTTCAAAATCCAGCGCTCGTTGATGTGCGAACTTCCCGGCCTCGGCAAACCGGGCGCCCTTGAACGCCGCGCCTATCCGCCCGGCCAACACGGCCAGCTTCGCCGAAAATTTTCGGAGTACGGCCTCCGCCTTCGCGAAAAACAAAAGCTCGTCTTCCACTACGGACTCCGAGAAGAGCAGCTTCGCCGATTCGTGAAGGCCGCGAAGTCGGGTAAAAACGCGGACTGGATGTCGTCTCTGATCGGCGCGCTTGAAACCCGCATCGACAACCTCGTTTTTCGTCTGGGCTTCGCCGGAAGCATCGCGGCCGCCCGCCAACTCGTTCGCCACGGCAAGGTGCTCGTCAACGGAAAGCGACTCGATATCGGCTCCGCCCAAGTCCTGCCGGGCGACGTGATCTCGCTGACGGCCGATGCCTACCGCGGCACGGTCTACCAAACCTCGATTGCGCAACCACGGCTGGAGCTCGCGGACTGGCTTGAGCATGTCCAAGAGGGCGAAGGCCTAAAGGGCCGCCTCAAGTTCATGCCCGCAGGCGACGCCGTCCCTTTTCCGTTCGCTTCGCGGCTCGTCGTCGAGCACTACACGGGAGTTTAACGTGGAAACGTCGAATCCATCCGTATTGAGCGGCGATCCTTTTTCTTTCGACATCGCGCCCGAGGGCGTCGTGCGAATCGCGTTCGGCGCTTCGAAAGTCGACGTGACTTTGGAGGCCGCGTACGAACTCCAGTATCGCCTCGCCGTTTTTCTCGCCGCGATCGAAGCGGGCGAATACGACGAGCCAGGCCCGATTTGCACCGTCCACCGTTTGCGTCCCGTGCGCCGCGATTCTTAAGCGAGATCGACGAGCGCTTCTAAATCGTCGACTTGGTAGCGAAGCAGCCATCCTTCTTCAAGCGGATCTTCGGCCACGGCGGTGGGATCCGCGGCGACGGGATTCACGGCAAGCACGACGCCTTTGGAGGGGAAAGTCACCTCAATCGAGTCCCGACTTCCTTCGACGTTCGCGACTTCGTCGCCCGCATCGAAGTGATCTCCCTCTTCGGGTAACTCGATGCCTTCAAGGTCTCCAAGCTTATCCAACCC
>CAZAKW010000216.1:0-5335 GCA_964485835.1 uncultured Bacteriovoracaceae bacterium | reverse complement strand
CGCGCGCGGCCGCGGCTTCGTCGCGGGATGGCTCCCAAGTAAGCCCGAACTTCGATTCGCCCGCGGGCGCTTTTCGTCCGGTGCCCAAGGCCCGTTTGGCGTGCGCCGCTGATTCCAGCGACCGTTTCCCGACACGGCTGCGCGAGAGTTGCCCGCCGTCGTACTCTTCGCCTTCGGTCGCGATCGGGGCGCGAATCGCTTTGACGATCGTACGAGGCGTGATTTCATGCTCGACGTTGTAAGTTTCCTGGACGGCTCGGCGTCGATTAGTTTCGTCGATCGCCTGCCGCATCGATTCCGTGATTCGGTCCGCGTAAAGAAGCGCGACCCCGTCCACGTTTCGCGCGGCTCGTCCGATGGTTTGAATCAACGAGCGGGCGGAACGCAGGAAACCTTCCTTATCGGCGTCGAGGATCGCGACTAACGAAACTTCGGGCAAGTCGAGGCCCTCCCGAAGCAAATTGATTCCGATCAGGACGTCAAACAAGCCCATTCTAAGGTCGCGAAGGATCTCGATCCGCTCAAGCGTTTCGATGTCCGAGTGCAGATACTTCACCCGTACTTTTTGGTCCGTGTAGTATTTCGTCAGATCCTCGGCGAGTTTCTTGGTGAGCGTCGTGACCAAGACGCGTTCGTTGCGTTCGGCACGCTTCCGGATCTCGATTAATAAATCGTCGACCTGATTCGTCGCCGGCCGCACTTCGACCTTCGGATCAAGCAGGCCCGTCGGCCGGATCACTTGCTCGATCACTTCGCCGCCGCATTTCTTGAGCTCGTACTCGCCCGGAGTCGCCGAAACGTAAAGCGTTTGGTTGAGGATTTTTTCCCATTCCTCGAAGTTCAGCGGGCGATTATCCAGCGCCGAAGGCAATCGAAAACCATGGTCGACCAGCGAGCTCTTTCTGGCGCGGTCGCCTCGGTACATCCCGCCAATCTGCGGAACGGAGACGTGCGACTCGTCGACGATTAACAACCAGTCCCGTGGGAAATAATCCATCAACGTAGGCGGCGCCTCGCCCGGACCACGACCCGTCAGATGGCGGGAATAATTCTCGATTCCCTGGCAAAACCCAAGCTCTTCGATCATCTCCAGATCGAAAAGGGTTCGCTGCTCAAGGCGCTGAGCTTCCAAAATCTGATTCTTCGCGCGAAGTTCCTGCAAGCGCTCGCGAAGCTCGATCCGGATCGATTCGATTGCCGTATTCCGATTTTCAAGCGACGTGACGTAATGGCTGGCCGGATAAATCGTGATCCGCGAAAGACTTCGCACCTTGGTTCCTCGAAGCGGATCCGTTTCGGAAATGCTCTCGATTTCGTCTCCGAAGAATTCGATTCGGATCGCACGCTCCTCTTCGTAGGCGGGATAGACCTCGACTACGTCGCCGCGCACTCGGAACGTCCCCCGATGGAAATCGACGTCGTTTCGTTTGTACTGGATCTCGACCAGTTTCTTTAAGACGTCCTGGCGTTTAGCGTCCCGGCCGACTTCCAGGTAAAGCAGCATCCCCTCGTAAGCATCGGGGGACCCTAAACCGTAGATGCACGAGATCGAACTGACGATCACGACGTCATTTCGTTCCAGGAGACTTCGCGTCGCCGAATGCCGAAGCTTGTCGATTTCGTCGTTAATCTGCGAATCCTTCTCGATGTAGGTATCCGTCGAAGGAATGTACGCCTCGGGTTGATAATAGTCGTAATACGATACGAAGTACTCGACGGCGTTATTGGGGAAAAATTCCCGCATCTCGGAGAAAAGCTGCGCGGCTAGGGTCTTATTGTGACAGAGGATCAACGTCGGCTTTTTCACCTGCGCGATCGCATTGGCCATTGTAAACGTCTTCCCGGTACCGGTCGCACCCAACAGGCAGATCGACTTTTGTCCTTCTCTCAATGCGGAGACGATCTGTTCAATCGCCGCCGGCTGATCGCCCAAGGGAGAAAACGGACTCTTTAAATCGAATTCGGAATCGGAACGCGTCGCCACGCTCCTACCTTAGCACCATCCCGGCGTTACGCCCACGGGATGAAAGAGTCTTAACGGGAAAGGATCGCCAAGGCGCGTCTTGGCCGCTTCAAGCCGTGTATTCCCAGGTCGTGCCCGAGGCCAAATCCTTGATCGCCACGCCAGCATCGGCGAGTTCTTTCCGAATACGATCAGCTTCGCCGAAATTTTTCGCTTTTTTTGCTTCGGCCCGCGCGGCGATTTTGGCTTCAATCGCTTCTTTGTCTAACTTCGTTCCGCCGTCGCCGGCCTTATCGGCATGGGCACGCGCGCGGATCTCGCCAATCTGGGTCAGCATCGGAGCTGCCGGTCGTCGTCCGACGCCTAAAAAACCGCCGAGTTCGTCTTCGATCACCCGAATCAGTTCCTGCGCACCGAGCACGGCCGAAGGCGTGGCTTCCGCCAGCGGTTCGGCCAGCGCGCGATTGAAGGCGCGGATTAAGGTGAATACGGCGCCGAGTGCTCCCGGCGTATTGAAGTCGTTCGCCATCTCGCGGACGATCTCGCCCCGGGCTTTCTGGCAATCCGCGAGAAATTCCATCCAAACCGCCTCCGCGCGCTGATCCCCGACCGCCGCGCGCTTCTTGGAAATTTCCTCCGCACGAGCCTTCGCTTCGTAAAGGCGGTGCAGGCTAGTCAGGGCAGAATCGATTGCCTCGTCGCCAAAGTCGGCGACCGTCCGGTAATGGACTGCCATCATCGCGTAGCGAGCGACTTCGCCGCCGTAATGTTCGATAAATCCTCGGGCGGTCACGAAATTTCCAAGCGACTTCGACATCTTCTCGGAATTGATATTAAGCATCGCGTTGTGCAACCAGTAGCGCGCGTAAGGAGCGTGGCCGCTCGCCGCCTCGCTTTGGGCGATCTCGTTTTCGTGATGCGGGAAAATCAAATCACTCCCCCCGTGGTGGAGGTCCATCTGAGTGCCCAACCACTTCGAGGCCATCGCGGAACACTCAATATGCCACCCTGGACGTCCCTTGCCCCAGGGCGATTCCCACGAAGGCTCGCCGGGCTTGGCCGGTTTCCAGAGCGAGAAGTCGGCGGGACTTCGCTTCTTTTCGGAGACATCCACTCGGGCGCCCGCCAACAAATCCTCGAGATTCTTACGTGAAAGTTTGCCGTAGTTCGGGAAATCCGCGATGGAGAAAAAAACTTCCTTCGCTCCCGGTTCGGATCCGGCGGGAGCGTCCGCGACGTAGGCTTTTCCCTTCGCGACCAAGGTTTTGATCATCTCGATAATTTCACGAATATGGTCGGTCACCGTCGTTTTGTGGGTGGGCTCAAGCATCCCGGCGGCGGCGTAATCCCGTTCGACTTCGGCGATGTATCTTTTCGCGACCGCCTCGGGGGGAATTCCTTCCTCGCGTCCCAGCTTGATGATTTTGTCGTCTACGTCTGTATAGTTGCGAACGTAGGTGACCTGGTACCCAAGTTTCGAGAGCGCGCGAAAAAAGAGGTCCGCCGTCATCGCCGCGCGAAGATTACCGACGTGAATTGGGCCGTATACCGTTGGTCCGCAAGAATAAAACCGAATTTTCCCCGGCTCGATCGGCACGAAGACTTCCTTTTTGCCACCCAGGGAGTTCGTGAGTTTGACTTCAGGAATTCGGGACACGTTCTTGTTCACCGTTTCGCTCATGGATCCGTCCATTAAATTGATCCGCCTATCAAACCCGTTAAACAGAGGCCCGAATCGCGGCCATCCGCTCAAGTAACGCGGCCTTCCCCAGGAGCGGAAATACCTTTTTCAATTCCGGCCCGTGCGTGCGACCCGTCGTCGCCGCGCGAATCGGCATAAACAGACCTTTTCCTTTTGCGCCGGCTTTCGCCCCGACGGCTTTCTGGAGCAGGTCGACGAGTTCGGCGGTGAGGGTTTCGGGAAGCGCATCGACTTCGCCCGAAAGAGCCATAAAAACCGCCGCGTTCGCCGGATCAACCAGGATCGCTTTCGCGGCGTCTTCGACCATCGGCGCGGATTCGATAAAGAAACGACCCGCTTCCGGTAAATCGGCCAAAGTCGCGCATTCTCCGCGGATCGTTTCGACCACACCGACGTACCAGGTTTCGTCGTGATCTTTCAGATGGGCTGCCCATCCGGCCTTTTCGAAAAACGGTCTCGCGCGTTTGGCGATTTCCTCAAGCGACATGTTGCGGATGTATTGTCCGTTCATCCACCGAAGTTTTTGGATGTCGAAAACGGCCGGGGCCTTTTGAAGCCCCTCCGTGCCGAAATACGAAATCATCTCGTCCATCGTAAAGATTTCGGGATGTCCCGAAGACGGCTTGACCTCGCTGCCCGGATTCCATCCAAGCAG
This sequence comes from uncultured Bacteriovoracaceae bacterium, assembly GCA_964485835.1. Lineage (GTDB taxonomy): Bacteria > Bdellovibrionota > UBA1018 > UBA1018 > UBA1018 > JACMQW01. The sequence goes on along the minus strand of CAZAKW010000216.1, from coordinate 1,015 downwards.
AGCCAAGAAATTTAATAGCGCTTCGGGCAAGTAGCCGTTAGCGAAATATTCGTGCACCGAGGAGTCGCCGTTTCGCTTGGATAGTTTTTGGCGATCGCCACCAAGGACCATGGCGATGTGGGCGAATTCAGGCAGCTTCCATCCGAAGGCATCGTAGATCTGGAGCTGGCGCGCATTGTTCGAGAGGTGGTCCTCGCCACGGACGACATGGGTGATCCCCATCGCGTAATCATCGACGACGCAGCAGAAATTGTAGACGGGCATGCCGATGCCTTCGGCGATTTCTTTCTCGTTAGGCCGCGGGGTACGGGTGATGAAAAAATCTCCGACCACGTCCGGCGGAAAACGAACGTCGCCCTTCACGTGGTCCTTTAAGACGTATTCTTTCGAAAACGCGCGGAAACGAATGCCGGCGCGCTCCCCTTTTGCCCAACGCGCTTTCGCTTCGGCGAGAGGAATTTTCGCGCAGGTACCGTCGTAAACCGGAGGACGTCCGAGCTTCATAGCAAGTTCGCGTTTTTGCGTAAGCACTTCGTCGGGGCAAAAACAGTAATAAGCTTGATCGCGGTCCAAAAGTTCTTTCGCGTATTTCCCATAAAGCGCCAGACGCTCGCTTTGGCGGTAAGGAGGAAAAGGTCCGCCAAGTTCCGGCGACTCGTCGGGAGCAAGTCCAAGCGAATTGATATCCGCGATCACCATGCGTTCGTACTCGGGTGTTGAGCGCTCTTGGTCCGTGTCTTCGATGCGCAGGACGAGCTTCCCTCCGTGCTTCTTAGCGAAGAGATAATTGAAGAGCATCGAACGTGCCCCCCCGACGTGGAGATATCCCGTCGGCGAAGGGGCGAATCGAACACGAACGGGAGCGGGAGCGTTAGGACTTGCGGCTGAACTCATAGCCCCGACTCTAAACCGAGCCGCATTCGAATGGAACGCATGATACGCAGCGGCAACCGAAGTTTCCTGCATTGATTCGGGAGGGAAAGTCTCTCAAAAAACCAACCGTAAAAAAGCTACT
>CAZAKW010000215.1:0-5378 GCA_964485835.1 uncultured Bacteriovoracaceae bacterium | reverse complement strand
GTGCTGGTTCGAGTCCAGTCCCGAGCACCATTTAGCTCTTTGCACGAACTGGCATGTGGTTCGAATCGCCAACCCCAATGATGTAAGGTCTGCGCAGCACCTCGCTCGCGAAGATAGAGAGCTAGATACAAAATGCGCTTCCGGCGCCGGTAGGGCTTACGCATTAAAATCTCGGTCGAATACAAGCGGCTCAGTATTCGAAGAATTTGGATCCTCGAGATTTTGGCTGATACAAACCAAGCATGAAAACCATCTACTTTGCAGCGACAAGCCTCGATGGTTTCATCGCGGACCAGAACGACTCGCTTGAATGGCTTTTTAGAAATGGCCCCACCGACATCAGCTTTATTGATGAGTTCGTAAAGACCATCGGTGCGATCACTATGGGAGCCTCGACCTATAAGTGGTTACTCGAAAACACCAAAGGTTCTTGGCCGTACGAGGTGCCTTGTCTAGTTTTCACTCACCGAAATTTCGACGTGATGCCCGGAGCTAAGGTTCGGTTTGCGAAGGGGGATGTCTGGGCGCACCATCAAGAGCTTAAGAAGTTAGCTCAGGGCAAAAACATCTGGATCATGGGTGGTGGGGACCTCGCCGGACAGTTTTACGATCAGGGTTTAATCGACGAAATGCATATCCAAACCGTTTCTGTTTTTCTCAACGAAGGGAAGAAGATGTTTGCCAGAAAAACAGAGGATGCATTCAGGATTAAAGAGATTCGACAAAGAGGCGATACCTGTCTTGAAGTGATCTATGCAGTCTTAAAAGCAAGCCCGGCACCACGAAATCCCTAATCTGCCGCGCTTAAACACGAAATTGTCTGGTTCGACTCTATTGTCTACTGTCCGTCCTATGATGTAAGGCGCACCCGGCGCGCGACGGTGGGAATCACTCACGCAATTCTTTAAGCACCCACTCCGTTCAGAGATTCCCTTTCACTGAGAGAGGATCACCCGTCGAATCGTGGCTCGCCTTCGGCTCACAAAATCGCAGATCATCTTCCCGGTCTTTTCAGCTTCTCCGAAGGCTTGATTCGGACGGAAGTTTGGCAACGAAGCGGATCGGTAGAGAGGCCTGAACTCGTCAATCCATTTGTTCAATTGGCTTTCTGGAAGCAGTTCTTTGGAGAGAGTGTAACTTGATTTGTAATCTAAGCCGTAAAATACCTCGCGCAGTTCGTCTTCAGCCGAGTTTGTCCCCGCAATGCGCTTGCCGATGCTTTTCATGGGGGAAAAAGTCCAATCGGTTGGGTGCGGGTCTTTGCCGATGTTTCTATTCAGATCAATTAAGGTCACGCCTACCGTGCCCGTCGCATCGTCGATTCTCCTCGTGTTGTTTAGATTGGTCTCATAAGAGTATTTTTTGAAGAAAGCGGGGAATCCGCCCTGCTTCGGAAGTTTCTTCTGCAGAAACTCCAAAAAGGCGAGGTGATATTCGATGACGGCCTTTCGATGCTCGAGCATCTCCTGAGGCAGGAAAATCCCGGAGGAGTGAAAGCTGATGTCGTGATAAAAATGATTTCCCGACGGTGCGATCGGAATCGCAAGCTCGTCGCGAAAGCGACGTACATACTCCGAAACCTTCGTGATGACACCTTCTTGGGTTGCGTAAAATCCTAATGTGATTTCAGGTTCTCCTGAGGTTTTTAGTTTTTTATTCAAGGTTTGGATCGCACCTTGAAACTCTTTTTGATCCGGGATCAACATGAGGCGGTCGTCCAAGATCTTGAACCCAAAGAACTCGGCCACGTCGCCGCCGAGAACTTCCACGAACCACCGGGGATCGCCCTGCGGATCGAAAACGGCGGTTGTATGGTCAGAAATCCATGGCATCGCGTCTTTTCGTCGCAGCGTAATGAGTTTTCCACCATGAATTCCGGCGCGACTCTCGATCGACTCGATCGTCGCAGTATTTACACTCGCCCACCGTTGCGTTTGACCGGTCTCTTTAATTTCGCGGCTAAGCTTGGCGAGAAGCACGAGGCACTCGGGGCGTTGTTCTTGTGCAAGCGGGTCGTGGGCAAGGACTGGACCCGAGGATGCGGCGAAGAGAGCGAGCGCCAATAGCGACGTTTGCTGCATCTTTGAAAAAACGCGTAACTGCGAAAAAAACGTACTTTTGGTTTTCATCCGAAACATATCCAATCTCTCAAAGCTCAAGCCGCAGCCCAAAATAGATCGCCGACCCGTCGATCGACAAAGCCGGTTCGCCCGCCGTCATCGTTTTCACTTCGCCGACGAGGTAGGAGCGTTTGATGCCCGTATCCGACCAAAGGCTATGCGCCGCTGAAGGTTCCATCCAATTCAAGAGCAGGAGTCCGCCGAACGTAAATCCCGTCGAAGTCGTGATGCCCGTCGGATAGGGTTCGATGAATCGGTAACGGATCACCTGGACTTCGTAACCCACGAAGGGAACGAAGGGCTGGGCGTGGAAATAGTTGAACTGATACTTGATGCTCCCCCCAAGGGACGCGATCGAAAGGGGGCCATCGACGAAATCGCCCATCGGTTCGACGATGTACAGATTGAAAGAGGGTCCGATCGAAAGCACTCCCATGGATTGGAAGAACTTAGGTTGCCACTCGAACCCCAACCCGAAGTTGCGCGTCTCGTAAGCCTCCGTCGTATCGGCAGGTGCCGGCGAGGTGGCTCCGAGCGCGGCAAGAGATCCGTGGATATCCACGCCCCAATTCGGCTTTTCTCGCTCGTAAAGCGGAGTGCGGCGAGAAGCCCGGGTCGTCGAAGATCCGGACGGAGGTAGAGGTTCGGCGGCGTAACTTTCGTCTGCGGCCGGGAGGACTTCTTCCTCCGGAGCCAATGTTTCTTCAAGCTCTTCTGCGGCGGTAAAGGAATCGTCGACGGGATCCGCATCGCTCTGGGTTTCCAATCCAGGATCTTCGGCCGAAGCCGTTTCTTCGGGAATCGGCGCGCCGAGATCCGAAGGCGTTAGAAAGGATTCCTCTTTGGAGCCGGGCGCGACGGGGAGGGCCTTGGGCAGCTCGGCGGTTTTCTTCGATCGTTTCGGGGACGCCGGCGCGACAACCGGGGAGCTACTTAAATAGTCTTCGGGATTTTCGTTTCCGGTTTCCGGCACGGCCGACTCGGTACCGTAGACCATCTGTTCTTCCTCGGAAGGGGCCATGTCCAAGATCGAGAGGTCGATATCCTCGGGCGGAGGGGGCGCCGGAGCGGCAAGCGCACTCGCGATCCAAAACGAGCCGGCGAGAGCGCTCAAGCCGACGAGGTCGATTTTCCGGCGTTTCATACTTCGCATATCCTTTGCGGCAAAATCCGCTTCCGCGGACGCTAAAACGACTGGTGCTTCCCTGCCGCTTCAGTATGATCGACGCATGCAGAAAGGTCAACGAAGGGGGGCTTCCCCCGCCAGCGCAAAGCAGAAGAAGCTCGGCAAACCTTTCTCGTTCGCGGCGGCGACGAAGAGCTTTCTTGGGCATCTCGAGGGGACCGCGAAGTCGAAGCATACGATCGAAGCCTACCGATTCGATCTCCAAAGTTTTGGCGAATTCCTAGCCACGCACCGCCGGGGGCAGCGCTTGCCGGACCCGCGTTCCTGGTCCAGGAAAGATCTCGAGCGCTATCACGACTGGTTGCGGGCGAGCGGCCAAAAATCGAATACTCGGCGACGGAAGTTGATGACCGTCCGGAAATGGATGCACTATCTAACGGCGCGAAATAAAATCGAGCTCGATATCGGCAAAAAACTCCCAGCACCGGAAAAGATCGAGCGGGTTCCCGCGACGATCGACGCTGCGGCGCTTGAAGTCGCGATCACTGCCCGCGCCGGTGACTCGCTGCTCGCGCTCCGAAACCAAGCGCTTCTCCTGCTTTTAATCGATACCGGGGCGACGGTGAGTGAGATCGCGAGTCTTCGGTGGGCCTCCGTGGATTTTTCTGCCGGCCGGATTCGGTTCGTCGGAAAGTCGGAACGCGAACTTCCGCTCAAATCCAAAACGTTGAGCGTCTTGACCCGACTTTCTAAAACCCGTCCGACCGAAGAGAACGACGACGAACTTTGTTTCGTCGGCTACAATCGACACGGTCCGATTCGAATCGGCAAACGCCCCCTTGCGATCACGCCTCGCGGGATTGAGATGGTGGTAAAAACGTTGGCGGATACGCTGGGATTTCCCGGAGTCACACCGCGGATCCTACGCCATTCCACGGTCGTGGCTTGGTACCGCGAGGGTGTCGCCGAAGACGAAATTCAAAGACGCTTAGGCTTGAAAACGGATTATGCCTTCCGTATCTATGCGCCGATTTTTGCGCGGATTCGGGAAGGAGCTAAATCCAGCTCGTCAACCACATCCACCGCCTGAAGCTTTCGGCGGGAATCGGCAGTGCGGCGAGGATCGGGAAAAAGTAGGCGAAGCAACCCGCGATGCTCCCGAGGGTGAGCGCCGTGATCCAGGTATTGCGCATCTTCACGAGCCAATAAGCGATGGCCAGCCCCAGAAACATGCCGGCGGGGTAGTAGTAGTAATAAAAAGCGACTTTTCTAGGAATGGCGATCCAGCAGAAAGCGAAACCCAAATAGAAATAGAGGATCAAGAACGCCGCGGAGTCCGTTCGCCTGCGTCACGCCTTCACGACGACTTGGGCCGCAAGCCCGACGACGGCGACCAGGCCGCCCCACCTGATCACCGGGGTCCCGAGAAGCACCACGCCGCGGACCCACTCCTGGCGGGCTCCTTCCTTATCGAACGCGTACCAAATCGGGCGACGCATCAGGATCCAATCCCAAAACTGGCTCATGTAGGGATGCGAATTCACGACCCGTTTCTGTCCGTCGAGCATTCGGGTTTGGGCGTCGGTCAGCAGTTCAAGCAACGTGAACGGCACCTCGCGTTTTACGTAAAGATAGGGAAGAAAAGTCGCGTAGTAGAAAACTGCGGGGATGAAGACCCAGTAAAGAAATAGGTCCTGGATCCTGGCACGAGAACGAAGGCGGACCGCTTGGAAAAAGAGGAGCGCCCCGCCCATCGCCCACGGCACAAACGCGAACCACTTGCAGGCGATCGCTAGGCCCATGCAAATCCCCGCGCGTTTGATCCAGCGGGGATCGAAAAGATCGCGGTCTAGCGCGCGCACGAAATAATAGAGGCTCCAAGCGAGAAACCCCATCATGAACGTATCCAGCATCGCGATCCGTGCCTGAACGTAAAGGAGCTGGTTGAAAAAAGTGATGCCCGCGACGATCCACGCGGCTTTGCGATTTTCTTCGAACAAGGCCAGTCCGAGACGATACATCCCGACTAATGTAACCGACCCGAACGCGACGCTCATGATTCGCCATCCGAACGGCTCGTTTCCAAACCACCGAATCCCAAGACTGATCAATAGCTTCGCAAGTGGCGGATG
>CAZAKW010000214.1:0-5415 GCA_964485835.1 uncultured Bacteriovoracaceae bacterium | reverse complement strand
ATGGCCGGCGCGCGTTTCGCCTCCGGCTGCGCGGCGCTCGCATTATCCTTTTATATATTTGCGGAGAAAAAGTTCGTGAGCCTTAGTGGGCGTCTTCGGATGAGCGTTGGGGAGTCGTCGGATGATTGGGCCCGGAGGGACTCGAACGACGAGGATCGGCCGCGATGGATCGCGAAGCGATCTAGCGCGCCATGGCGCGCCGGACGCGCTACTTAGACCGCAGCCCGCCCCCGGACCCTCGCCGTGGATGGCGGGGGCGGGTGGGGACGTGCCCCGCGGGCCCCACCACTTGTCAACTTGGTCGAAGCAGCGAGCAAATCGAACGGTTTTCGGTAAGTAATTTCGATAGTTCGGTCTCGCAAAACTCGGTTCGATGAGATGATTTCGATCAATTGGCGTTTTTCTTCCGGCGTGGCGAGTTTATAAAAAATTTCGATACGTTGGGCTAGTTCGATGAGCAGTACGCCATTCTCAATGTAATCGTCAACCAACCACAGCCTTGAGCGACCACTTACGATGGTTTCCTAGGGGCGAAGCAACCAAACAGAGGGCCAAGTAATGTCACATAACTTTGTGTATAAAAAAGTCTACGATGAAACCGCGAAGAAGTGGTGCATCACGCCGAATACACTTACCACGCAAAATACTTTTCTTATTCTTTCCAATAGTGAAGAAGAGGCTGATCAAATCATTACTGATCTAAAGGCCGGAACAGTGAGCGAGCCTCAAAGTGTCTCGGCTGGCTGGAAAAAACTGGGAGAAATGCCGAATCCAGAACGCACACCAATTTTCGAGAAGATCTGAAATGATCTCTCTACCTTGCATTAATTTGATCTAACGGTTTTTTGAGATTGAAGAGGAAGCCTGGCCGGCGATTAAAATGGAAATGAATACTATGCTCCATGTCCGATGAAATTCCGATCGAATCGAAGTCAGTAAGGAGCTCGATCAATTACGGCATTAAACTTCCGGTACTCTATGGAAAAACTGCGCGGGTGGAAAAATGGAAATGAAAATGCTTATGGATACTACTGCGATTGCTGCATCTATCGCATCAGTCTGCATACTGTTTTTGGCATTTTATGCCGTTGTAGTAAAGCGCAACGAGTTGTTCAAGGGGAGCATTTACAGCAAGCAGATTGATGAACTAATTTCAATCCGTCATAGAATTCAAAGCATTTGGTTCCAAATATATTACTCGCACTTTTGGAGTCTAAACCTAATTTCACTAAAGCGAAGTATTGTTGAGTTTCAGCAAGAGCAACCTGGACAATGGGTTGCTTATTCAAAATTTCAAGACGACTGCAGATATGTGTTTTATGCTTTTTCGCACGGCGAAAACGGTCTATTTCCAAATTGGTTCAAACCTAAAGATCATCAAGATCTTCTCGCGGCCTTGAACAGAATAGTGCCATTCACTTTTCACGCGTTATCCGGAAAGACATCAGAAGAAATACAAGTTTTTCAAAACCTACTATTGCGTAAAATTTCGGATATCGACGCATCTCTGAATAAGCAAGCCTGACTGATAAGTCGGGCAATTCGTTCTTAATATATAGCGGGCCTTTTTAGGTAAGTCGCAACCTTTGTAATCCGCTCAAGTCGAATCAAGACGCTCCCAGGAAAAAAGTTCGATACAAAGTCACCAGCACCCACCACCCCTCCCACCTTTTTCTCAGCAAATTTATAAAAGGATAATGCGAGCGCCGCGCAGCCGGAGGCGAAACGCGCGCCGGCCATGGATGGCCGATCGAGCCGTTATCCTTTTATAAATTCGCTGAGAAAAAGTTCGTGAGCCTTGGTGGGCGTCTTCGCGAAAGGCGTTGGGGAGTCTTCGAACGGAAACCGCATTTCCTGCGATCTATCGTGAACTACCCGTCAAATCGAGTTGATCAAGTTCACATTTCGAGGTGCCCGATGAGCGGAGGTGGGCCTTGAAAAAGACGGTCCCGACGCCTACCTGCGACCCAAATTTCGCCGCATTGGCGGAGATCGTCGCCGCATCGTTGGATTCGGCCGCGGTTCCATTCGAAGGGCACCATGCGCCCGCGCCTGCTCCCATACAGTCGATGCCTTTCGCCGAGTCCCACCAGTACCAACTCGCAGACGCGTAAGCTGCGCCTTGCCCTAAGCTATAACTGACGCCGGACGGACAGCCCGAAGCGGGAATGGTTTCGGAAAAGCTCGCTAGAGACTCGTAACTCACTCCGGATTTTCCGATGACGGTAACTCCGGCGGAATCATAGTGAACGGGGTCAATGGTGACCGACTTTAATTCGGGCGAGCACCACGTCGCACCCGATCCGTAATTGCAGCCGGTATCTAGACCATCCGATTCCAGAATCGTTCGATACTGGAAGTGGCGTGAAACGCCCACGGGATTCGTGGGGTTCGCGAACGCCGTAAAGAGCATGGCGGGAAGACCTGGCTTCACATCGCCCGATCCAGTGAGTGGAACACCGTTGTTCTGGAGCTCGGAGAAATAGGTCTGATTGGTTCCGTCAGGCCCTTTCCAATTCGCTTCCGATAAATCATCAGAACAATCAGCGGCCGTACAGTTGCGAACTTGAAACTTGATGCGATTTGCACCGCGACGATAGAGCTGAAAAATTTCGTCGGCATGGAGATCACGGCTCCAGACGGAAAACTCGTCGATCGATCCATTAAAATATCCGTTATGGCCGTTCCCTAAGTAAAGGCGAGCCGCATTCGCCTGATGTGCACGGGTGGCGTCATCTTGGTAACTCCCCACCGAAATGCCATTCACGTAAGTCGTCCATAAATCATTCGAGTCCAGCGTGAGAGCGATATGTTGCCATTCACCCGCCACAAGCGGCGTGGTCACTCGGTAAGTGCCGTCCATAAAAAATCCGAAACTTGTCGTATTCTGGCGGATGAGAATAAAAGGAGTGCTCGTCGAAAGGGCGTTTGTCCACTGAAAAATTCCCTTTGTGGAATCGGCATTATTGGTCGGTCTCACCCAAAATGCGACGGAGAGAACCGTCAGACCGGTTCCATCCATTGCGACGCTTGCGTACTCATCCACCCCATTAAAACCGGCCGCCCCCGCCATTCTCCCGGGCAAACCAAACACCACTCCGCCGCTCTCATCCATATGCCGGTTGGTACCGGAGTTATCCCTAAAATCGTTTCCGCCTACGGCGTTCGGAGTCGATTCGTTCAAATGCCAAAGACCAAGAATGCCGCTCATCAAATCATTCGCCGCCGCCATTCCGGTCGATCCCACTAAAGAAACGTAGTCGTCTGAACTCTCGTTTTGGATCGCGCCCGCGGAATAATCTGGGAGTTCCTTCAGAAAAGGAAGGGTCGGGATCCACGAAAGAGTCGTCCAGCTCATGCCCGTCTGGAATGCGTCAAGAATTCGAGAAACTGTGCTTCCGGAGTACTTCGCGGATTGGCGGCCGTAGATCACGGAGACATCCTCCGGTGAGAGCACCGTATTCCACACGGCCACTTCGTCGATGGTTCCCGGAAAGTACGAACCATTGCCCGAAGATCTCATCATGTTTCCGATGGTATACCTCATTGTTCCTGAAACCTGGCTCGCAAACCAGATCCCGACGTTGGTTCCCACGACAGCCGTCAACGTTTGGGGCACACCATTCACGTAAAGCTTCCACGCGGTGCCATCTCCCGTGGCGACCACGTGATACCAACGGTTCAGGACTAAGCTCGTATTTCCCTTCATAAAACTATTCGCAGTTCGAGCACCCACTCGGATTTTCATCGTGCTCGCGCTATCGGCGTAGACGTCGAAAACAGACATGTTGTTCACCGCCGTCGCGCTACCCGATGCCAAAATTTCGCCCGCAGCCCCGCTCGCAGGTTGGGAAGTGATTTTTATCCAGGCGCTCACGCTCCCTTGCGTATGCGTGTCGAAAACAGAGTCCGGGAGGCGAATATAGTGGCTGGTTCCGTTAAAAGTGGGAGCGAGATGATGATGTCCCGCTGAACCAAGGGTGAGGGAGTTCATGGCCCGCCCCCAATGGCCACCCGAGGAAGAATCCTGGAAATCCATGTTCGCTCCACCGCTTCCAGTGGACGTCTCATTCAGGTGCCAAAGCCCGTCGATATTCGCCCATTTCGGTGCCCAGCTCCGATCCAGCTCGGCATGATTGGTCGGCGTCCCCGTCGAGTCCAACTTCAAAACCGCACTCGTCGAGTTCCAGTCAACGCCTCTGAACGCGGCATTTAGAAAACCACCGGCAGACTGATCGTCGTCCACTCGATCGGAAGCAGTCAGGCGGCAAACGCCGCCGGTAAAATCAATCGCCGACCCCGTGAAGGCATACGAAAGAGTCGGATCCGGAGCCGCATTGAATTCCCAGGAATGGGAGAATGGAGTGTTCGCCACCGGTTCGACGCCGGCTAAAAAGACGACGTCAATTTTAGAGGCGGAAGGCTGGACGCAGGCAGGGAGCGAAAGGAGGGCGGAGATCAAGAACTTCACCTGGGTGCGGGCACGGGCGCATTTCATTGATGCTCCCCGTAGAATGGAATGCTGAAGCTCAATCCGCCATAGATCTCGCTCTCGCGCTGGCGAACGACGGCGGTATCCTGGGCTCGGATTCGATAACCCAAATAAAGCTGGTAGGCTCGGTTTTTAGCCGGGTCTTCGTAACCCACAAAACTTCCGAGTCCGAGCTGATACCCGGGCTTGATCGTATGCCCATCCGACGCCCCGCCGAACTGGTAAGTGGCGAGAGCCTGTAAGCCGAGACCCGTCCGGCCCTGACGATAAATCGTCCACTTCGGAAAGACGCCAAAGGAAGGGAGCGGCTTTTGGTCAACGCTGATCTGGGTTGAACTGAGTGCCCGAATGAAAAGTTCGGATCCATAGACGAGAAACGCGGTCATCGAAAAGAAGTCCGAAACTTTTTTATCGATTCCCAGAGTGAATCGAGTTTTCGTCACCGTATCGGTGGAAATTGTTTTCGTGAGACTGCTTGAGGGAGCGAATTTTAACTTCTCGAGGTCAAACCGAAAAAAACTAGAGATCCTCGCATTCCAGGTTTGACGAAAGGAAGTCCCGACTCCCGTATGCGAACTACTGTAGAGATCTGCGCCCCCTCCCGTCGTCTTATCGGTACCCGCCAAATGGGTGAACCGATAGAAAATTTCAGGCACTAGAGCATGGATCACTTCCGGCGGGCCGGAGTCGCGCGACATCGCTTGGGGAGACGAAGCAATGGAAGCAGCCGGCGAAGCCTGAACCATGAAGTGAGACGCCGGCACCCGCTCTTTGGGGGTCGCCGGTGGTTCCGTAGACTCCACCTCCATAGAGGCTGCTTCCAGAACGGCCACTTCGGTTTGAACGGATGCGACCCGTTCACTTCCGACAAAAACGACTTCCCGAGTCGGCTTCCCCACTGCAGCCAAATCTGCTGATACTTG
>CAZAKW010000213.1:0-5438 GCA_964485835.1 uncultured Bacteriovoracaceae bacterium | reverse complement strand
AAGGGTATGAATCTCGTGCCCGAGACCATCCTCCAACTCGTCATGGACACCGTCCGGGTCGTGCGTGAGCGTGCGGGGGATTTTCAACCCGAAATCGGGGTGGTGCTGGGTTCGGGATTAGGACCGATCGCCGAACGGATTGAAGATCCCGTGGTGATTCCCTACACGGATCTGCCGTCTTTCCACGCGACCTCAGTCGAGGGACACGCGGGGAAGATGATCCTAGGAAAATTCCACGGCGTTTCGGCCGTATTCCTCCAAGGGCGCTTCCATATCTACGAAGGCTACGACATGGCGGAAGTCGTTTTTCCGACGCGCGCGATTTGCGCCCTAGGAATCAAGACTTTGATTTTAACGAACGCTTCCGGAGGCATCAATACGCGCTACCGTCCCGGGGATTTGATGCTGATCGAAGACCATATCAATATGATGGGTGACAACCCCTTGCGCGGCGCGAACCTCGCCGAACTCGGCCCGCGGTTCGCGGACATGTCCCAGGCCTATTCGCGGGAATGCATTGAAGTGATCGAGGCGGCCGCCGCGGAACTCGCGATCCCCCTCCAAAAAGGAGTTTACGTCGGAGTTTCGGGCCCGACTTACGAAACACCGGCCGAGGTTCGTATGCTCCGAATTTTGGGTGCGGACGCGGTCGGTATGTCGACCGTGCCGGAGGCGATTGCCGCCAACCACCTCGGCGTTCGCGTCGTCGGGATTGCCAGTTTGACGAATTTGGCGACCGGGCTATCCCCTCGTCGGCGAACCCCCACCGAAATTAAAGAGAGTATTCAGACGACCGTGGGCAATCTCGACCGACTCCTCGAAGCGTCGGTGCCGCGGTTAAAATATGGAAAGCGAGTCTCCACGTGAAAAAAACAAAAGCCCCGTCTCAAGCGTCTCTCCGTAAACCCGGGAAAACTCGCACTTCTTCTTCGCTCGGTTCTGCGGAAAAAATCCCGACCCGCTTAATGCCTCTCTACAAAGTCGCCAAACGCGCCCGCGCGAATGCCCACGCCGTGCACTCGGGCTGCCAGGTCGGCGCGGCGATTCGGCTTGCGAACGGAAAGGTTTATCCTGGTTGCAACGTCGAGAACGCAAGCTACGGCGGCACCGTGTGCGCCGAGCGAGGCGCATTGCAAACGGCAGTTTGCGCAGAAGGAAAAATCCGCGTCGCCGAAATTCTGGTCGTCACCGACGCTTCGCCGCCGTGGCTGCCGTGCGGGCTATGCCGCCAAGTGATCTCGGAGTTTATCGCCCGCGCTCCGGGCGGCGATATCGCGATCCACGCGACGAATCTTCGCGGGGAGATTCTTACGACGAGTTTTCGAGCGCTTTATCCCGGGCTTTTTTCGCCGGCGGAATTGGGTCGGGCGCAGAGGCGCTGAAAAGGGCGCAGTAAAATCAAGGACGTTAGACCGAACCAAGACCGAACAAGTGAGAAGCGCGTTGGCCCCACCCTAACGGGCGACTCGACAGGTCTCCGTCAGGCAGCGCGGCCCACCGGAAGAGATGAAGCTTGCAGGCGCCGAACGCATCGGAATCACATCATATCCGAGTTCGATGTATACTTCGGCCGCCCTTATATCGGTCATCGGGATACCGAACCACGGCATGTAGACCTTATTGGCAGAAACGATCACGTTTGTATAATTGAGCAGCGGCATCGTCGCTTCTCTATAATCTTTCACCGAGAGACCAGGAACTTCCTGAATTCTGTAACCCGCATCGAGGAGTTGGGATTTCACTGTCTTCAGTTCCTTCGCGAGATTTTCGACCCACATCTGGTCGTCGCGCAGGAAATTCTGGACCTGCTTCGCGATTTCTTTCCCACGTGGATCGGTCACGTTCCCGTATCGTAGGAACGCCTTCTGCACGGACTCGATCGACTCGAGCACGACTACCTCCCTTTGGGTGTGTTGGTCACGTACAACACTCATGAGGAGGTCGATGTGTGCTTGCGACTGGTAGTGTTCGCCACCGAGTGCAATAACTGGTTTTCCAAATTCCTTCGAAAGCGCGTCGATCGCCTCTTTGCGCGTAATCCCAAAGTCATCCATGGCGCTTCGAACGGTGTCGTTTCCGACGAAGACGTTCCGCTCGCCCGTCATGACGTTCCCGCCTTCGAAACGAAAGAGCGAACGGCGAACCTTCAAGCCGCTCTGCTTCGCGTACTTTAGAACCACCCCGTAATAGTCGTCGATCGCTTTCTGGCTCATTCCCCCGTCGAGCTCCTCAGAAGTAGCCCCCATCATCCGCGCTCTCGAAACGAGAAGGGTTTCCCCGTCATCCAGAATTAAGGACGGATCTCGGGCCCAAACTCGAAGTGCTTCGACGTCGCCGATCCCGACGAGGTCGACTCGCTCGCGAAGTGCTTCGGAGTATTCCGAAAGAAACGCTTCGATCTTCGCTCTCTCGGGCGTGTGATGGAGCACCCGGAGGCGAACTCCCGGTTGCCCCGTGAGTAGCTTCATCTGATCGTTTAAGACATGGGGAAAAAGGGAAGCTTGGCCCGAATTGTAATTGATCCGCACGAACTGCAGTGGAAGATCACCGTTATCGAGAGCGGGCATTGCGGCCTTCAATGGAAGGTAACGAAACTCACCGGTAACGGATTCGTAGAGTTCGGGATGTCGATTTCCTTCGAAGCCCTTGTAACGGCGGACAAGCGGTGCCTGAGTTTCCGCCTGAAGCAGGCGTGCGCAGTTTATCCGCTCGGATGCGATCCGAATCCCAGAGGCTCGCGCCTCGAGCGAAGAGAAACCGAGGCAGGTAAGAACGAGATATTTCCAATCCATCCACACCACTCTTCGGCATCTCGCTTCATAACTCTGAATCTTGTTGAGTCATAGGAATAGGCTCAAAAAAACGCTACCAGGTTTTGACGTCAAACCCCGAACACTCTCGTTTAATCGATAACTATTTGACTCCCTATTTCACATCCTTTGAAAACCCTAGGCCGCTCCTGTTCTCTGAACCCCTATCCAAGAAAATAGCAATGAAAGCCCCGACCAATCCCGGTAGTCCGTTCGGACGGCTTCTTTCAGCAGGCGATGCTGGAGCTTGGCGAGTTCGACTCGCCAGATGCAAGGGTGCGCGACCATCAGCCCAATCACGACCCCCTTAGCGATTTCCGTTCGTAAATTCGGTTCCACTTTAGAGTCCATCCGTAAAGAAATTCGCTTCAAGCAAAAAATTCAGTGATACCGGTAGGCATATGATCGCATTGATTCCTATCGATATTCAGACCGGCTTTCGCGACGCCTACTGGGGAACGAGAAACAATCCGGACGCAGAGAAGTCGATGGAAGAGTTTTTTACCTTCTGGCGCGCTCGTGATTGGCCCATTTTCCATGTCCAACACCTCTCCACCTTACCCCACTCTCCCCTCCGACCCGGCCAAGCAGGAGCTGAGTTCATGGACTTTGCTCGTCCTAGACCCGGCGAGCTCGTTTTCCAAAAGTCCGTCAACAGCGCATTCATCGGCACCCAGCTTGAAGACTCGCTTCGACAAAAAGGGATCCGAAAGATCGTTGCGATGGGCTTCACGACGGACCACTGCGTTTCGACCACGACCCGCATGGCGGCGAACCTCGGATTCGAAGTCCACCTCTCCCAGGACGCGCTCGCGACCTTTAATCGCGTCGACCATCTAGGGCGAAAGTTCGACGCCGAAACGATCCACCAAACCGCCCTCGCTAGCCTGCATGGAGAGTTCGCTACCGTGCATACGCAAGTAGACCTTTTAGGAATGCTTGAGAATGCTTCCTTACCTTAATCTTTCGATCCACAAGGCGTGTAGGGCGGAGCCAGGAGAGAAGAGTCTGAACCTACGGATTCACGCGGGTCTCACCGATCGCTTCGCACGGCTGGTCTTCGCTCTGTTCGCTGGAGATGTAACCTCCGGTGTGAACGGCCTGTTCCGGATCTTCAATGTCTTCTTCGTCGTTTGTGATCGTGATCGTGCCGACGTAACTTTCGAGATCACCGAGGTCCCGAGGATCCGCAAGTTCGTAACTCATGTATCCGTAGTCCGCGCCGCTTGATTCCAATTCATAGCGTTTCGCTTGAAACTGCGACTTTACCGACAGGTAATACACCCCGCCCTCGCGCCCAATTTCAAACTGGGGAGCGCCATTTGCTTCTTCGCAAACGAGGATCGGCTCGTACTTTGCCGCAAGCGGGTATGCAGCGAAAGCCGTCGCACTGGTGGTCAACAGGAAAAGGCTGATCATGCGTTTCATCGTAGAGCTCCTCGATAGCGTACTGGCTTCGCGAGAGGTGATTCTCCCGTGGGGACGCCAGAACGTTTACAAACAGAGCCGGTAATTACACCACTTTAACGCATTGAGCTATATAGAGTTTTCAACCCACGCAGTCCGATGAGATCATAGTCTTTTTAAGACTTATCCCCTTGGTGGTTGGCCGAAATTGAAGCAGTGGACTCTCATTGTGATTATTTTAAGATCGCGCGCCGATGGGGATGGGGGCGGGTTTGATCGTGAATCACTTCTGCGCAGAACCTGGAACTTCCCTCTCCTCCCCTCGCGCACGTAACTCCGCCAACTGGGTTTCGCCCGCGGCGCGTTCGGCCGCAATCCGCTCACGCTCGGCGAGCGCTTCTGTAAGATCACCTCGCAAAGTGACCAGCAACCGGCCCATTTCCCGAAGTCTCACCCGGTTGTTTTCCAAGCGGCTCGATTGATCGGCGACGTACCCCTCGGGTGCCACCTGGTATCGCGCAAGCATGGATCGGTATTCGGCGCGAGCTGCGACTACGCGCTGCTCCTGTACGGCGAAATTGGCGCGCCCCTGCCGGATCAAATCCGACTCCGCCGGCGCGACGAGCATTGAAAATTGATTCTGGATTTGCGCGAACGCATTTTCTTCGGCACGAAGCATCTCCGCACTTGCAGCCAGGCGCTCGCGCAACCGCGCGTCCTGCCACTCTTGCCGCGACTGGAGTATTTGCAGGTGATCCGATTGCGTCGCACGTTCCAGTTCGGCTTCAATATTAAGCGAAGCAGTTCGTTGGCTTAGGTTTGCGATCCTAGCATCGAGTTCGCGCTCGCGCTTGGGCAATCGCTCGAGTGCGGATTCGAGCTCGGCGATCTCCCGCTCGTTATCCTGTGCAATCGCGGCTATCCGCTCGTCGCGCAACGACACGGTTGGGCTCGAAGTCGGCACTGGACGAGCAGGCGCGCTCTGGGAAACGGCGAGGTCTTGTTCAGAATTTCGCCGCGGGGCTTCCGCAACGGGGGCACGTGGACCACAACCGAAAGAAGTGATGAGTAGAATCAGCGCGCCCAAAGGCAGCAAATACGGACGCGGCATAATACCTCCTGACGATAGGGAATGTTCCAATTTTCATGCCGCAGAGGTCCGGGCGAATCGCCTCACGTACAGAGTGTAAATGCCACGAACTCGGGACAACGATCGAGATT
>CAZAKW010000212.1:0-5443 GCA_964485835.1 uncultured Bacteriovoracaceae bacterium | reverse complement strand
GGACGCGGGCCTTGTGTTTTTCACGCAATGCGGTATTACCTGCAAAAAAATAACTGTTTCGATCGTTCTTCACGGCTCGTCAATACGGGGAGTGTAAGTTTTCAACCCCGATCGGCTGTGAGGTATTTCGTGAAAATAGGGATCGCTGGAGTTTGGACTTTTGGATTACTGCTACTTGGGCCGATTTCGGGTTTCGCGCAGGATAATCCGATTCCCGCGCTTTGTGGTCAGGTAAAAAAGGTTCTGTATTCTCCGAAGGAACATTTCGTTCTCCAACTGGAAGACGTGACGGCCTATACCTTTCAAGACGAGGTTGTCTGGAGCAGAGCTTCGGCCGACGACCTGGAAATTAAGATCAAGGGCGATTCCGAGAGCAACTTGATCTTAATGGGATTGTTAAATAGCGCCGCTCAGGCCGCGCAAACCGCAAATCTACGGTTCTGTATCGCGCGGAAATCGACCGAAACTGTGAATGGCTTCGTGATCGGTGTGGGCGAAACGAATGCGGATGCGCTCCACTCCCTCATTTCGGACTATTTGGACTATTTGGACTATTAGGACTGTCAGGACTATGAGTATTTCCGAATCGTTGCCGTAGCTCGATTCAAGCTTAAGTCGTCCCGTCGGTTCGCGCCGGTGGCAGGATTTCGTTTTCCCTAGCGCCGGGGGAATGCGCCATTCGAGGGCCCAAATCCGACAGTGCCGCGGCCGACTGGTCGCGTGTCGAAAAAATAGACACGCCCGGGCAGGCGGCCCCGTAGAGGTGTCTGGAATGACACAGGTTTATAATTTCGGTTCCGCCTCGAAAGCGGCACCCCGATTGCTCTATAGGGATCTGTCCGGTGAGAGCCGGACGAGAAATTTCGAGAGAGGAATTCGCGTCGTAGCGACAGCAGGATTTCACGTGGTTTCTCCCGGTCCCGGTTTCGAGTTGCGAACCGGGGCTATTCCCAACGGCAACTCATACAACTCCTCTCTCTCGAAAAGGGCGTCCCATCATGCATGAAGGGGCGCCCTTTTTTAATTTCATCCCGGGCATTCACACGAGATTGACGCAATGCGCGTAATCAGCGTGGGTAGCCGCCGTTGGCCGATTCGCAGATTGAATCGGAAGCCCCGCTCTCATATACCTAAGGGCCAATGGCCATCTTCAAAGAACTCCCGGTTCTAGCCACATACGACGTCGCGGAGGCGGACGAAGCGCGTCCGATTAACCCCGCGCGCGCTCGTACGATCCTGGCCTCGAAAAAGCCGGATTGGTTGAAGATCCGCCCGCCCTCCGGCGAGAGCTACACGCAGATCAAGGGTATGCTCCGCGAACGGAAGCTCCACACCGTCTGCGAAGAAGCCCATTGCCCAAACGTCGCCGAGTGCTGGGCCGGCGGGACTGCGACCTTCATGATCGGTGGCGACACCTGCACGCGCGCCTGCCGGTTTTGCGCGATCAAGACCGCACGTCTGCCTCCGCCCTTGGATCCCCTTGAACCCAAGCACGTCGCTGAGAGCGTAGCGACGCTTGGCTTGAAGTACGTCGTTTTAACATCGGTGGACCGCGACGATATGCGGGACGGCGGGGCGAACCACTTCGCCGAAACGATCCGCGGAATCAAACGCCTCAACCCTTCGATTATCGTTGAAGCGCTCGTGCCCGATTTCCAAGGCGACGTGGACGCGATCCGCACGATCGTCGAGAGCGGGCTCGACGTCTACGCCCATAACGTCGAAACCACGAAACGGCTTCAATACCGAGTGCGCGATCCACGCGCGGGGTATCTCCAGTCGCTTTCCACCCTTCGCGCGGCCAAGAACATCGCCCGCGAGCGTGGCCAAGCGCTGTTTACGAAAACGTCGATCATGCTGGGCTTAGGCGAGACGAAAGAGGAACTCGTCGACGCGTTCGCGGATCTGCGCGAGTTCGATGTCGATGTTTTAACCTTGGGCCAATACCTGCGCCCGTCGATGAACCACCTCCCGGTCGAGAGTTTTTACACCCCCGAAGAATACGTCGAACTCGGCAAGATCGCCGAAAGCCACGGATTTTTGTACGTCGCGAGCGGCGCGATGGTGCGTTCGAGTTACAAAGCCGGTGAGTTTTTCATCCAAGGCGTGATCGAAAAGCGGCGCGCGGAAAACCAAACCCCAGAGAGCCTGATTTCTAAAGGTTCTGAGAACCCGATTTCTAAGGCTGCAGAGTAGCCAAAAACCCAGCATTTCAAGTCAACGTAGAAGGAGCATAGAACATCATGGAATTGAAACTCCCCGAACTCGGCGAAGGCGTCCACGAAGGCGAATTGGTAAAATGGCTGGTCAAGCCGGGCGATACCGTCAAGCACGACCACGTGCTTGCGGAGATCATGACGGATAAAGCGACCGTCGAGCTTCCTTCTCCGTTCTCGGGCAAAGTCACCGAAGTGCTCGCGAAAGAAGGGGAGACGGTCCACGTCGGGCAAGTCCTTCTCAAGTTCGAAGGCGCGGGAGCCGGTAAATCCGAATCTGCAAAGTCGGACGCTCCAAAGTCGGACTCCTCCAAGTCCGAAGGGACGAAAGAAAAATCTAGCCCACAGGAAGCGTCCAAGCCTCTGCCTGCTCGCCCACAAACGGCACATAATCCCGGGACGAACGCCCCCCCGCGCTCGGCGAGCGCAAACGGCGGGCAATCTTCGGAACGTTCCGGCGGCGCGCCGATGCTCTCGCTTGGCGGCTCCGTTACGGCGGCTCCGGCCGCTCGCAACTTCGCGCGTGAATCCGGCGTGGATATTACCCAAGTCTCCGGCACCGGTCCGAGCGGACGAGTGATGAAAGAGGACATCGAAAAATTTATCGGTGGTGGCGGGCGAGGCCCCGGAAAATCGGGCGACGGCGCGACCGCGGCCGGCTCTCCGAAATTCACTTCCGGCTACGCGACCCGCGCGGCGAACCGCGAGCCGGCCGAGCTCGAAGAACGAATCGCATTCAAGGGTCTTCGCAAGAAAATCGCCGAGAAGATGCGCCAGTCGAAAGACCACGCCGCGCATTTTACTTACGTCGAAGAGTGCGACATCACGAACCTCGTCGAGCTTCGCACGAAGGCAAAAGAAATCGGTACGGCCGCGGGCGTGAAAGTGACCTATTTGCCGTTCATCATGAAGGCGATGGTCGCGGCCTTGAAGCGATACCCGATCTTGAATTCGGAACTCGACGAATCCGAAGGCGTGATCATCCAGAAAAACTACTACAATATCGCGCTTTCCGTGCAGACGGACGACGGGTTGATGGCACCGGTGGTGAAAGACGTCGGCAATAAGACGATCCTCGAGATCGCCGCCGACATCGAAGGGCTTGCGAATCGTGCCCGCACGAAAAAACTCACGATGGACGATAATACCGGCGGGACAATTACGCTCACCAACGCCGGTACGATCGGCGGATTGTTTGCAACCCCCGTGATTAATTACCCCGAGGTCGCCATTCTTGGGTTCAATAAAATCTTCCGGAAACCCGTCGTGAAAACGATCGGCGGGAAGGAAGAGATCGTGATTCGCGATTGGACGTACTTCTCGATTTCCTTGGATCACCGGATCGTGGACGGCGCGGTGGGGGCGGAGTTTATGAAACTCTTTATCTCCTACATCGAGAATCCCGCTCTCCTGGTAATGGAAAGTCTATAAGTCGCGTCTTTAAATCGTCTCAGTCGCATCTCTCGTTTGAGGTGTCTTCGTTTTTTCGTATCCCGAAAGGTTCCCGCCCATGGCCCAAAAACAAGCTGACGTCGTCGTTCTCGGAGCCGGCCCCGCCGGATATGTCGCCGCAATTCGCCTTGCCCAGCTCGGCAAGAAAGTCACCGTCATCGATCGCGATGTCGTCGGCGGCGTCTGCCTCAACCGCGGATGCATTCCTTCGAAAGCGCTCATCTACGCCGGTACGCAGTACGAGAAGATGCAGCAGATGGAGACGATGGGGATTTCGGTCAAGGGCGCGGCCCTGGATATGAAAAAACTCAACGACTGGAAAGGCACCGTCGTAAAGCAACTCACCGGCGGAGTCGCGGGTCTTTTGAAGGCGAACGGCTGCGAGACCATTTCGGGCGATGCGAAGTTCACAGGTCCGAAGACGCTTGAAGTAAAAACGAAATCGGGAACGGACACGATCACTTACAACACCTGCGTGATCGCCGTGGGTTCCCGTCCGGCGCGTTTACCGGGATTCGATATCGATCACGAGTCGATTCTGGATTCGACCAGCGCCCTTGAACAAACGAAGCTTCCGAAGTCGATGCTTTGTATCGGCGGCGGATACATTGGGCTTGAGCTTGGAACGTTTTACGCGAAGGTCGGAACGAAAGTAACCGTCGTCGAAGCGGCGCCGAATTTGCTTTCGGGCGTGGATCCGGAGCTTGCGAATGTCGTGAAAAAACACCTCGAAAAACGCGGGGTCGAATTAAAAATCGGCGTCGGCGTGAAATCGCAAACGAAAAAGGGCTCAGGCGTCGAAGTCGTGTTTGCTGACGGGACGAAAGGGACGTACGAAAAAGTGCTCGTCACCATCGGTCGCACGCCGAATTCCGACGGCATCGGGCTAGAAAAGACGGGCGTGAAAATCGACTCGAAGGGCTTTATCGTCGTCGATCCGAGCCGCCGTACGAACGTGCCATCGCTTTACGCGATTGGCGATATCGCCGGGCAACCGTTGCTTGCGCATAAGGGTTCCAAAGAAGGATTGGTTGCGGCCGACGCGATCGCGGGTAAAAAAGCTGTATTCGACGTGCTCGGAATGCCGGCGGTGATTTTTACCGATCCGGAGATCGCGACGGTCGGACTCACGGAAGCCGAAGCCAAAGAAAAGGGATTCGCGACGAAGATCGGAAAATTTCCGTTCGCGGCGAATGGCCGCGCGCTTTCAGTTGCGGAGCCAGATGGTTTCGTAAAGATGATTGGCGATGCGAAGACCGGTCGTTTGCTCGGCGTGCACATCGTCGGCTGCGAAGCTTCGAACTTAATCGCGGAAGCGACGCTTGCGATTGAGATGGGTGCTCAGGTCGAAGACCTTGCGCTTACGGTGCATGCCCACCCGACGCTTCCGGAAACATTGATGGAAGCGGCCGAAGCGACGCTGGGCCACGCGATCCATATCTTCCAGCGTAAAGCGGCTCCGGCTGCCGGCGCTTCTGCCCGCGTCTAAGGGATTTTCGCGATGCGATTCCTCACGCTCCGCTCTTCGGGATCACCGGCCTCGCGCCTGGTCCCGTACGCGGACGTGTGGTTGTACCAGAAACGTTTAGTTGAGGAGCGCGCACGCGGGGAGATTCCGGACACGGTTCTTTTCGTCGAGCATCCGCCGGTTGTAACTCGGGGGCGCGGGCTTCAGCGAACGACTCGAGACGCAGGCCCCGACACCACCCCGCGCGCGATGCCGCTTGGAGTTTTGCCCCAGGGAACTGAATATTTTGAGATCGAGCGGGGCGGGG
>CAZAKW010000211.1:0-5446 GCA_964485835.1 uncultured Bacteriovoracaceae bacterium | reverse complement strand
AGGTCCAACGCTTCCTCTCTCAGCCGTTTTTCGTGGCGGAGCAGTTCACCGGTCTCAAAGGAAAGTTCGTGAAGATCGAAGATACGATCCGCGCTTTCCGCGAGATTTGTGAAGGAAAACACGACGATCTTCCGGAGCAGGCCTTCTTGCTCGTCGGGACGATCGAAGACGCAATGGAGAAAGCGACGACGCTCGTTTAACCCCCTCGTTTCACGTTACGGAGATTTTTAGATGCAGCTTTCGATTTTATCCCCGGAAAAACGAATCGCGACGACCCTGGAAGTCGCGTCCGTCACGGTTCCTGGTAGCGAAGGACAGATTCAGATCCTTCCTGAGCATGCCGATATGATCGGAACGCTGGAAACGGGTCCCTTTGCCTATACGCCAGTCGGTGGCGTTCCCACGACCGGCGTGATCAGTTCCGGTTTCTTTGAAGTCCGTAAAGGCGCCATCACGATCGCTGCCGAAACCGTGGAGCTCGCAAAAGAGATTGATCTCTCCCGGGCGAAGACCGCGCAGAAGAAAGCCGAAGGAGCCCTTCAAGATCCGGAGCTGGATCAAAAGCTTTTCCGTAAATACGAGCTCAAGCTTCAACGCGCCTTGATTCGTCAACAAGTCGCCAGCGGCGGAGGACCTCAGACACACTGAGGCTTAACCGAATCAGCTTTTAAAAAGAAAACCCCTTGGACGGCTTGTCCAGGGGGTTTTCTTTTGGAACCCGAGGGAATGCAGCGGCAGGACTTGCTGGACTCTAGAAAGGTGGTTACTCTTTATATTAAGGATAGCCAATGAAGATGGGTTCGATGGATCGGGCTCTTACCGCGAAGTCTCAGAACTTCCGCCAAATTTGCCAATGGACGGCCGCGGCATCGCTCGTCGCCACAGGTAGTCTCGCGCTTTTTTCGGCAAGTGCATTCAATAAGATCCAACACGGTGGCAGAGTTACGATCGATCTCGACGCCTTTTCCCGTGTCGGTTCCGTCACGATCGCACTCGATCGTGTGAGCGACGAGCAGGCGTTTCGTGAAGAGGGTCGGTTGATCGAGAAAGCCGCATTTGCCACGGCAGAAGCGCTTCCGGAGCCGATGCTCGCCTTTGAGAAAATTCGGTTGGCGAAGGTGCCGAATCGACGGTTTGCAGAGCGAGCGTCGCCGTCTTTAGCGAATTCCTCGATTTCGCGACAGGACGCCTTAGAAATTGCACAGCTCGAAAGAGTGGCAGACCCGAAGGAAGAAACCCAAGCCATCGCCCAGATCTACCGCAACCTTCGTTATCGTTTTATCGTGGCGGCCGAGGCCGCTCCCCGGGTCGATCCCGATATATTACTTGCGGAGGAGGCCTTCGAGTACGAGGAGCTTCCTGCGTTTGATCCCAACGACTTTCGACTCACCCCGGAAATGGAAGCGCGATTTGCGCACTTTGATGGTGTGCCTGAGATTGAAAGCGCCCAAGCAAACTTGGGAACCGAGCCCACTTTAGAGCAGAATACGGATCCAGAAGTAAGTGCCGTTACTTTAGCGATTAACGACGCGATCCAACTCTCTGCCTCGTCGCCAACCATAGCCCATGGGGCATCATCTTTGGACGCACTCCCCAGTGCTGACGTTGTGGCAACCCAAGGGGCCACTTCTCAGGATCGTGTGACGGTCGCGCCGGTAATCTTTTCTCCGGGCCTTGATTTAATGCCCGAGAGGGCCATGGAACCTGTGAATAGTCATCAAAAGACGGTGACTACCCAATTGAGTACCTCGGCGCCGCCCACTGGCCCGCCGAGGAGCCACGAAAACTCACCACTTTTGGCAAGTACACCCCTCCCTGATTCGCAAAATGCGATTTCAGGGGTTTCTACGTCTAAAGAGGCTGTCAAAAGCGCGGTTACGGCTGCTCCTCTTGAAGAAGAAAATGGAATAGCTCAAGCGGCAGTAGTGCCTACTCATTCGACTACTCAAGAAGGACCGAGTCGGGGTTCCGAAATCGACCCCGACTACGCAGCGGATATTCAATCCGCTTATGTGGGTACTCATGATGACGAAGCGGATAGCGGTGTCGTTAATCTCGATTCCGCGACATCTACCCGGCGCACAAACGAGGACTCTATTATAGACGGGGACTTTCAAACCTACTCCGCCGATACAACACCCCAGCCATCACCGCAGCAAGATCAACCCCCCCGGATCGCCGAAGTGGGCGAACCCGCCGTGGCGGCGGCACCGCAAGTAAATAAAAATTACGGTTACGGGGTCAGCCGGGACGCCGGAGGAATTACCATCGACTGGAACGCACGTTCGTCTTCTTCCTCATCCCCAATCTTTGTAGGAACTCCGAACCGAGCGACGCCCCCTACGAATGCCCTCTCTCTTTCGCGCGCTGACAAAAAAGAGGTGGAGAAAAAGTTTACTTTTGAAACGGCCGCTGTACTCGCGGACGGCAGCCTGGGTTCCATGAGAATCCCAGACGAAGTTGTTTCCACCAAAATAAAGGAGTCCATCGCGCCTGGGTCCGAACCGAACGTGGATCTCCGAAAGTGCGAAACCGCGCGGATTGGCGTCGAAGCGTTTCAGCCGGGATCCGAGAATGAAAGTCTCGCCATATGCCGACGCGCTCTTTCGCATGAGGGATTGAAAAACGGAGATCAAGCCCGATGGTGGGAGAACTATCCCTCCGAAGGAAGCGAGCATTGGCCCGCGTTGGTTTATCGGCGCCCGAGTGAAATCACCGCAAAGAATCGCGTGCCTCTTCTTTCGACATCCGCCATACGAATTCTGACGACGCTTCTTCGAGTGAACACTCATAGCGGTATGGGAATTGTCTTCGGAGAAGTTGCGGACGGTTTGGATATCAAGATTCTCGGACGAGCCGACCAGCCAATTTATCTAGACGGAGGAATGAGAATCCAAAGCGGAAGAAGCGGGCCGGACGGCGCTCGTCGCCGATTTGTTTTTCTCAACGTCGAACCTGGACAGCCTTTGCTTCAAGTGAAAACTCCTTTGGGTGTCACCGGGGCGATCCCACTGGTCGTCAAAGCCGGGATGGGCACCCATATTCAAGTCGAGGCGCCGGTTCTAAAGTCGGTCGACCTCACTCTGTTTGACGCCTCGGCAGAAAAAGAAACGCGACTCGCTAAGCACACCGCGGAGGTCGTCGGCCAACCCGGACGTCTTGCGATTTCCGACGCGAAAGGGTTGATTCGGATCGAAGGCGTCGCGATATTTGGGGAGTATCCGCTTTATATCGACATCACCCAAAATCAGAAGTCCTATAAGAATCGTTATCGCATCGGCGCATCGACGCTTCGAACGGAAAAACCAAAACAGGATCTCTATTTCTTTGCGGAGAAGCGGATTGGCTCCTGGTTAGCCCAGCTTTCAGGGGGAGTGAGCAAGCATAGCGGATTGATCGTAGGAGTCGCGCCCAAGGAGTTTGCAAGCCTTGCCGACGCCCCAACCCGCCACTTAAAAATGGGAGTCCTGGAGAAACGCTCTTCGCTCGTTCCTGAGCGATATCATCTAAATTCGAACGACGAGCTCACTACGGAATCCGCCATTCGTCCGGGCTCCGAGCGGTACCTCGGAGTGCAAATTCCGGAAGGGCCGTGTATTCCTACCGTAGTCGACGAAACCGGCACGGTCCTCTGGTCGACCCTCGTTTACGCGCAACCCGGCGTGATCAACGTCGTTACCCCGTAAAGGCTTATTCCCGGCGCGCAACCGAGGGTTTCGAGCCCCGTTTCACGACGCGACGACTGCGGCTAGGTCGAGACTTGATGGATGTGATTAGTTCGTCGAGCTCGCCGTCCGTGCCTGGGAGAATCACGTAAAATCCAACGGGGAGTCGTGCCTTCATGTTCTTCACGTCCGGATTGAAAAGGCGGAAGTCCTGGAGCGGAATCCCATTTCTACGAGCGTACTCTTGTGCGGTAATCGGCGCATTTACGCGGTGGAAAGTGAGCGTCGGTGCGACCGGCATCGGCGTGCCACTGTAAAAAAGGTCTTTGTACGCCTCCGCGTGCAGGAGGGCGAGAAACTCGGCGTAGTAATTCGAGCTTGCGTATCCAAGCGTTCGTCGCGTTTTCGCACAAAGAGAAAAAAGACTTCCGTCCAAGGCAGTCGCTCGCTGGGCGGGCGAAAGGACCTTGATCCCGGTGTAGCCGTGATTATAAGCGGTGATTGCGAGCGGCCAGTTCCCGGCGATGACGAGGTTGCGCCGGAGAAGGCGAGCCGCCGCGACGGTCGCTTTCAAAGGCGAAAGGCGTTCGTCGATCCCCAGTGCCGGATCCACCTTCATGTACTCTTTTCCGGATAATGGCATGAACTGCCATACGCCCTGCGCGCCCGCTTTCGAATGAGCTCGGATATTAAAGGAACTTTCAACCAGGGGAATCCGGGTCAACTCGACCGGAACGTTCAGTTCCTCGAAAATTTCTTCCATCTTTGGGAAGAACGTCTCCGCAGCGAGCAGGCCTTTGACGATGGCGTCGCGCTGGCCGGTTTGTGCGCGAAAACCTTTGTCCCATTCCGAAATAGCGTGTTTGTGCTGAGTAGTGGCAATGGCAGACAAAATTTTTCTCTCGACCGGACTAAGCGAGCGATGCTCAGGGGTCAGCTTTTTATTTTTTTTGGTTTTTTTCGCGAGGGAACGAAAGGCGCTTCGGTATTCGGCGAAACGGTTTTTCAATCTTCGTTCACGCATGATCTCGTAAGCCATGGCGTTTCGCGCCGTTCGCTTAAGATCGCGAAAATCCATCACCTCGTACATGACCTCGGGGTGCTTTTTATCGAAAAGCGCGGTCTGTTCGGAGGTGAACTCGGTATAGACGCGAAGCCAAAGCGAGACGGTATCCCGAAGCGGCGCCGGCACCCGGAACTCAGGACTGATGCGATTTCCAACATCTTTCAATGCGCTCTCATGGGCGCTCGGTAAGAAAGGACCGCTGGTCTTTTCAGGTGGTCCGTTTTTGCGGCTCAGTTCGGCGAGGTAGGCGCGATCGGGTTCCACGAATTTCGAAGTCGAGTAAGAGGTGGAGCGTTTCTCGTACGCCGCCCAAGCTCCGCCTGACGTGACGGAAAGCAATAAAGGCGAAAGACACAGAACGAGAGATTGGGTACGGGTAGGAATCATTCGGTTCCCAGAGAGCAAATCCTTTGCCAGATTCCCGGTCATAAACTATGGATATTCAAGGGGTCTTTTTTTGCGGGACGCCCGAGGGTGTCGAAACTTTAGACACCGGACCCACAACTGACGTATTTTGTCCGCGGAGGTCGATTAAATGAGTTCCCCAAATGAGTCTACCACCCCCGGAAACGACGCTGAAATGACCTTTGAAAAGGCATTTACGCAGCTTCAAGACCTCGTAAAACGACTTGAGGGAGGAACCCTCCCGCTGGAGGAGTCCCTCAAAGCGTTTGAGGAAGGCGTCCGCCTGACGCGTTTTTGCCAAAATTCCTTG
>CAZAKW010000210.1:0-5481 GCA_964485835.1 uncultured Bacteriovoracaceae bacterium | reverse complement strand
CCGACGTAAACGGGGTCACGCCCGGAAGCAGTGACGTTCATCGGGAGTTCGACGACCTCGATCCCGGGGGCGCACGAAAGTAACTCGCGGGCTTCGCGGACATCGGGTTGGTGCGCGAACTCGCAGAGTACGCTCTCGGCATGCCCAGAAATCGTCGGCACGCGAATCGCGGTACAGGCTACGGCAAGATTCGGTAGGCCAAGGATTTTTCGGCTTTCCACCATCACTTTTTTTTCTTCCGAAGTCGTACCGTCGTCGTCGCCGGAGAGAAAACCGCCGATTTGCGGAACGCAGTTAAAAGCGATCGGGTGCGGCAGCTTTACGGGGTTTGCATCTCGACCGGCGAGCACCTCGGCCGTTTGAAGCTTGAGCTCTTCGACCGCCGCCGTACCCGCTCCACTTACGCTTTGATAAGTCGAAACGATCACACGCTTCAAGCCGTAGCGATCGGCAAGGGGCTTGAGCGCCACGACGAGCTGGGCGGTCGTGCAATTCGGTCCCGCGAAAAGTGCGCCTCGGTAATCCTCGCGAGTCCGTACTTCGTTAAGTAGGGCGCCGTTCACTTCGGGAACGACGAGGGCCACTTCCGGATCCATCCGGTAGGTCGCGGAGTTATCGATCACGCACGCGCCGGCGGCCCGAGCCTCGCCCACCCATTCTTTCGAAATCGCGTCGCTTGCATCAAAGAACGCGAAATCGATTCCTTCAAAACATCCTTTGGCGAGAGCTTCGCAGGGATAGGCGTGTCCACCGCACTCAAGCGATCGACCCACCGACCGGGCGGAAGCGAAAAACCGCAGGCTCGCGTAAGGAAACTTTCTTTGTTCCAGGCAACGAAGCATCTCTTTGCCCACCGCACCGGTGGCGCCGACGATCGCAACGTTGAGCTGGGTTTTTTTCATTCGGTCGGAGTGCCAGGTTTCAAAACTAAACGTCGACCGGAAGCCATCCGGTATCCGTTCCACGCCAGACTGCCGAGAAGGTAGACGACGAAAACGAGGAAGAGCGTAATTTCCGGGCGTACTGCGAGGAGCACCAGGAGCATCACCGCGATCATCAAGTACCCAAAGCTTGAACGGGCACGCCAGTTGAGTTCTTTAAACGACGGGAAGGGAATCGTCGAAACCATCAGACTGGCCAAGAGCAGGGCTTGGACTAAGGCGACGAGAGGCCTGGAAATTAGATCCTCTTCGCCGGGATAGCCGCTGGCGGCGTGGAAAATCACGAACGTCGCGACCGAACCGGCGGCAATCGGGGATGCGACTCCTTGAAAAAATGCTTTGGAAACGATGGCCGTGTTTACGTTGAACCGAGCCAGGCGAAGTGCCGCGCAACAGACATAGAGAAAGGCGGCAAGAACGCCGAGGCGTCCGTAAGGGGCAAGGGCCCACTGGTAAAGAAGAATGCTTGGAGCCATCCCAAAAGAAATTAAATCCGAGAGCGAGTCGTATTGGACCCCGAACTCGGAAGTGGCTTTCGCCATTCGCGCGATTCGGCCGTCGAGCATATCGAAGACAGCGGCCGCCATAATAAACCAAGCCGCGGCGGTGAAATCCTGCTGGATCGAGGAGGTGATCGAAGAGAATCCGCAAAAGAGATTCGCCGTCGTCACGAGGTTCGGGATGATGTAGATTTTACGCATGGTTTCAAGGCGAAGTTTTTCGCAGAATCAGCGAAAAAGCAAGGAGAGTCCCACGACTACGATCGTAACGGCGAACGCCCGAATCCAGGAAAATCGCTCTAATTTCAACGCGACGGCGATCGGTACGGTCAGCACTGGCGCAAGCGCGGCGAGCGTCGCTCCAAGCGCGAAATTGGAGTGGGATAGACCGTAAACAAAGAAAATCGAGCCTCCGAACGTCTCGACGAAAAAAATCCATCCATACTTGCGAAGGACGGGCACTGGTAGCGGCCTTGCCCATTTCCGAGTCGAGACGAGACTGATCGTGCTGATCAGTGCAAGCGAAAGCCCCATCCGGATCAGATTGGCCATGGCGGGATGGACGCCGACGGCGCCTTTGGCGACGGCGTAAGTATTCGATGCCCATGCAACCGCGGTGAGCATCGCGAGCGCCACTCCCACGGGTTTTTTCTTGAGCCATCGGTGCGAGCGAATTTCCGCACCTTCGCCCGGGCCGCCAACGACTGGCCGTTTGGGGGCGTTTAAAATGACGATGGCAATTCCTCCAACGGCGATAAATAAACCCGTCCACTGAAGCGCATGCATCGCCTGGCCCTCGAAAACGGTGCCGATCAAGGCAGTGAGGATCGGATAGCCCGAAGCGATTGCGAGCGCTCCCGGTACGCCGAGCGAGACCGTACTCCAAAGAAAGAAAACGTCTCCGAGCGCATAACTCGAAATCACGGAAAGGGTGAGCCAATTCACCTGGCGCGCGGGGAGCGTGCGAATCGCGTCCCAGGCCCCCTCGACGCCTCCCGAGAGGACGATCACGAAAAGAAGAAACGCCGGAAAACTGAGCAAAGCTCGCGTAAAATTCACGTCAAACGGACGATAATCGCGTGAAAGCTTCGAGTAGTTCGCGGAGCCAAGCGCCCAAGTGCACGACGCCAAGAACGCGACCCAGGGCCCGTAGACATTGATCTCGTTCATCTACTCTTCCTTTTTTCGCAAAGGAGACGTCATCGGGGACGGTTTGAGGAGCCCCGCCCGAAGGTTTTTTTCCGCGTCCGCGACGCGCAGGTAGCGTGGAGCCACTCGTAAGGCGGGCCGGGCAAGACCCGCTTGCACGGCTTCGAAACAAAGCTGGCCTAGGTAGCGCCCCTGGACTTGGTCCGCGAAGGGGAGATTACATTCGGTCTCTTTGGCTTTCGGTAAGGTTTTCCAGACGTCGCCGTAGCGGCGTTTTCCCTCGCCGATGCGGACGTAAAGACTTTTCTCCTTCGAGCTGCCCTCACCGAGTTTCTTTTTCACCTGCCGAACGATTTCTTCGGGAACCAAGACCGCTTCTTCGACGCCTCTTTTCCAAAGGCCGGGAAAATCCTGATCTGCCATCGCCACGCAGTCGACGGCGGAACGGGCCGATCCCACGAGCGCGAAGAGTTCCCCCTTCGCCGCGTCCGACGAAGCGATCACGATCACGCGTTCGGAACGTTCTGCGAAGTGGAGCGCGACCGGCCGAGCTAACGCCGCTAAGGAAGAGACGCCGACCAGGGGTTTATCCAAGGTTTGCGCCAAGGTGCGGGCAGTGGTGATTCCGATGCGGAGGCCGGTAAAGCTACCCGGACCGACGCCGACGCCGAAAAAATCTACGTCCGATAGTTTCCACGCACAGGCTTCCAACATCTGGTGGACGCCCCAAAGAAGGCGCTCGGAATGTTGGGCCGTGTTTACGTTGAGCGTCCATTCGCTGACCAGCCGGAAAGGGTGGCCGTCGGCCGGTTTGGCCGCGTGCGTACCCGATACTTCGTCCCATTCGATCGCGACTAGCGCGCCGACTTTCGAGGAAGTATCCCAGGCGATCAGACGTTTCATGCGGATGCCCGTTTTCGGGGTTAATTCGGTGTTAATTAAAGATCGGTAAACGAGTCAGGTCGTTCTTCAGCACCACGAGCATCAGCACCGCGATCAACGAAAGGCCGAACATCTGGACCGCTTCGAGCTGTTTCATCGAGAGTGGTTTGCCGCGAATCGTCTCGATCGCAAGCAAAAGAATATGGCCGCCGTCGAGTACGGGCACCGGAAGGATGTTTAACACCCCAAGCCCGATCGAAAGAATCGCCATGGTCGATAAAAAGGCGATCAGCCCGCGGGAAAGCGAATCGCCCGCGATTTTTCCAATCAAAATCGGGCCGCCAAGCGTCGCTACCGAAACGTCGCCGGTGAACATCTTTTTGATCGATACGAAGTTTCGATACGTGAAGGTCAACATCCGCTCGGTGCCTTTGTAGACCAGCGTAAACGGATTGAGCGTGCGTTCAATAATCGTTCGCGGTTCCGCCCAGACGATATTGGGAATCACGCCGATGGTGTATTGGGTGACTTTGTCGAGCAGGGCACCGCGGCTGACGGTCTCCGTCGGCACGATTGTCTGTTCGACAAGTTTGCCTTCTCGCTCGACGACCAGGTCGATCTTCTTGTTCTTTTCGCCGCCTTTTTGCACGGCTTCTTTGAGCGCGAAGAAGTGCGGAATTTCTTTACCGTCGATTGCAACGACTCGGTCGCCCGGACGTATTCCTGCCTCGGCGGCCGGAGAGTCTTCCACGGCTTTTTCGATGAAGTTTTCCGACGACCACATTCCGAAGTCGTGTCCCATGGAGCGCGAGTTTGCGGGTTTTTTAAACGCGACGGTCACAGGTTCGGTCGTTTTAGGATCGGCTTTTTTCAAGACGAACGTGGCGTCCATTCCGGCGGCGAGCGCGGCGTATTTTAGTTCGAGCTCTTCCCACGATTTCACTTCCTGGCCGTTAAACGTAGTGACCGTATCGCCATTGCGAAGGCCGGCTTTGCCCGCCGGTACTTCGGCATTAGAAACGCCGATCGTGGCGGCGCGAGCATTCGGGAGAAGTCCGTCGATCTCGCCGACCTTCTTTTGTTCACCGTATTCGGAGAAACCGTCTGTCCGAGTGGGCGTGGCTTTGACGTCCAGGAGTTTTACGCTGTCGGCATCCATTTGAAGGCGCTCGACGGTGAAAGCCATTTCCTGGCCAGGGTATTGGTTAATGGCTTCGTTCACTTCTTCGAATTTGCGGACGGGGTTTCCGTTCACCGTCTTGATGGTGTCGCCGGAGACGAATCCGGCTTGTTCGGCTGCGGTTCCGGGGATCACACGTCCAATATAGGCGGAAGTTTGCGGCTCGCCGATCGCGATGATCGCCATATAGACGAGGATCGCCCAAAGAAAGTTAAAGAGCGGACCCCCGAAGAAGATAAAGAAACGCTTCCAAGGAGCCTGGGCCTGGAGCGCACGTTTTTTATCTTCGGGGCTGAGGGGCGCTTCCGGATCTTCGCCGAGCAGCTTCACGTATCCACCCAGCGGGATCAGCGAGAGACGCCATTCGGTTTCACCGATCTGGCGACGCCAAATTCGGGGGCCGAAACCGATCGAAAACGCCTCAGCTTTCACGTTGAAAAGTTTGGCGAAAAGAAAATGTCCAAGCTCGTGCACGATGACGAGCGGGGCCAACATGATGAGAAAGCCGATGATGGAAAGCACGACGGGAGGCTCCTTCGGAACGAGGTCTTGACCCTTAAAAAATACGGGACAGCGCGTACATAACGGGCAAAGAAAAGACTACACTATCGAATCGATCGAGAAAACCGCCATGCCCGGGGAGGATCGAACTTGAGTCCTTCTTGTCGAAGGCGCGTTTGAGGAAGCTTTCCGCCAAATCTCCGACGGGCGAGATCACGCTAAGGATGACAGGAATCATTATTGCGCCTGCCCTCGAGAGTTGAGGGAAGAGAGCCACTTTATAAAGGATGGAGTCGACTACGGCGGCGAGCAGACCCCCCACCGCGCC
>CAZAKW010000209.1:0-5482 GCA_964485835.1 uncultured Bacteriovoracaceae bacterium | reverse complement strand
AGTTGACCGCCTCCAGCGACGCCTCGAACGGCTTCGGCATGTCACAGGCGTGAAGGTCTTCGAGTGGGTGGCCCGGGGGGCATTTCGGATGCGGAAAACTGCAAGTGCCGAAGAGGGCGACGACGTCATCGCCCGACATTGAATCACCCTCGTCTTTGAGTTTAGTGAGCTGGCTCTGGGTTAATCCGGTTGGGCAATCCGAGTGGCGAGCTTCGTGGAGCAATGTGGCGATCCGGTCGACGGAGTCGGGAATGGTCGGATAAATCGCGCCGAGCTGGAGAAGCCCGTAACGAGAGGAATTCATCGAGAGGCGGAGCCCGCCCTGAACGACATCGGGAATCGCACCCGGGTCACGCCCCTGCTCGAGTTGCGAGAGCATTTGGTTAACCCATACCACGAGGCTCAAATTCTGGGCCGCCATGAGTGGATGCATCGGCTCGTCCATCAAGGGAGTATGCGCCGAGACGAGTATTTTCGAGCGCTCAAAAAAATAGTTGATCGGGTTCGCTTGAGGGCCGCCGAAAATCGCTTCGTAGGCTTCGTCTAGGATATGAGGGCCGCTCTTCTCGATCGCGGCTCGATGGGGCGACGGATCAATGCGTAAGCCGCGAAGTTTCTTAAAGTCAAAGCCGAGAGCGCCGATTTCCTCGTCCGAAAAAGCATCGTCGAGCAAGAGCCGGTCGGAATAGAGGCTTAAGATCGCCAATCCTTCTGGCCGGGCAAGGTGACTAGCGGCGGGACCTGGGGAGGCTTTTTGTCCGGAGTTTTGCCCGGGTTTCGGTCCAGAATTCTTTTCGCCGCAGGCAGCGAGGGTCAAAACAAGGGCCAGAAGACAGGTAAAGTGGACGGCGCGGCGTGTGTACATCCGGGGCGTATAGCGAATTGTGCACAGAGCGTCAACTTATCTATCTGCCCTTATTTACAAATAGATCTACAACCGAGAGCGGAGCTTCGATGGCAGATCGCGAGTTCTGCGACGGCATCTCGTTTTACGAATCGAACTCCCGCTACCAGGATTTTTTTAGAAAAAGAATGCAGCGTTTAAATGTCCCGATTACGCTATCGGAATCAATAAGGCCGGCCCATTGGATTTCTTGTTTGATAAGACTGATCACTTTTTCGTTGGGTAACATTCGCCTGCCCCCGTCTCTGGAGTATCCTGGGTAAGTATAGTTTTCTTTATTTAACAAAAAACTTTGAACCGCTTTGACTCGGTTCCCGGACGAAAGAGTCGTTGTAGAGTTGATAAATAACCCGTCATTCCAGGGGTTTTTTAGTTTAAAAGCAAAATCGATGTAATCCTCGATGATGGGTTCGAGATCTGCATTTCCGCGTTCGATTTGCTTTTTAAGGTGCCTGGCCAAAAATGAACCCATTTCTTCGGATTGGATTCGTTTTAATAATTTACGGAATCTTTGTGGGTCTTTGAGCGCTACCGTTATGTTCGCATCGAAGAAATTCCAGGCATTTGAGAACGCATCGCCCGTTAATTTTGTTCGAGGCAGCATTTGTTCAAACGTTGAAAAATAGGAATCAATGAGTTCGTCTATTGCCAGACGAAGGGCCGGGTTCTTATTGAAGATCGGGGAGGCTTTTCCCCAGTCGAAAAGTAACGCGATAATCGAAGCGCGCTCTGAGAGATTTTCCAATCGTTGAATTGATTCGATCGCCTTGCGGAGTTCGGTTGGCTCAAGCTCAACCATCGAGACGATCGCAATGACCTCTTCCGGAGTAAAGGACTGCAGATGCAGATTTCGGATGAAATGGAGGAATGCGGTCGAATCGGCGACTGTCGCGGCATGTTTATAGAACCAAGACGACGGACGAAGCTCCCGGGTTAAACCCGTGATCGATTCAATGGCTTCACTGTTTTTTAGGACGTAGGCTTCGCTGTCATAAGGATAACGGAGAAGGTCGGCGCCGAAGTAAGCCGCGACTTTTTCTGCATCCGCGCCTAAAAGTTCGTAAATGCGCTTTCCTTCGCCCTGGGTAAGGTCAATCAAACGGGTATTCGATTTCAGTTCCCATTTTACGATTCTGCCCTGATCCCCTTTCGCATAGCCGAGAGGTAAGTTGATATTTCTCATAGGCGCTCCGTACCCGCCGGCGCCCGCCGTGCCTTTTTCGGAGGCGATCAGTCCCTGAAAAAGGATCGCCCGAAAAGCCGTCTCCGTGGCAGTACCGTGAAGAAGCGTGCGATCAGGGAGTAGGGAAGAAAGGGGGGTGAAGAGCCGCTCAGGGGAAGTGTTGAATTCCGCAAATTTTTTGGCGACTTCGTCTGGATTATAGCGGACCGCAAAAAGATAATTGAACAGGGATTTTATTTCTGGGTAGATCCCGACTAACGAATCGATTTTATAGTGGCGCATGAGGGCCATCGCGGCGGTCGGATTTGAGTAGGATCGAAATGCTTTGTCGATTGAGGCATTAAACCAAGTGGTAAAGCGCGGGGATTGGAAGTAGGGCAACAGGGTTTGCGGCCTGCGTACTTCTTCAAAAAGACTCCGTAAGACCGGCTCCATTTCAGGCGGGATTTTCACCTCGACCGGATACCGAGTGCCGTGTTCGTGGTAGTAGTCGACGGCGAGCAGCCGAAGATATCGAAGCGCCAGGAGTACCGGATGGTTTTCCCGATTCACGGCGTAAAGAGTTTTTGCAAAGATCTCTGGGTTTGCGAAGTGGACAGTGAGTTTTCCGCTTAAAATCTCGCGGACTCCATTCCCGAGATCCTTTGAGTTGATGACGCCTTTCGCCCCTAGGCGAATTTTCTCGGCGGGGATGTAACCTTGGTTTCTCTCGTTCATCCCGAGAGGAGTTGCTGGATTGAGAATCTCGGGTGAAATCGCATCGATTTTTCGAACACGGTAGTTTTCCGGTCTAAAAGGCATGGCATTTTCGGAGATAATATCGACGTCCGACTCCGAATAGATGAATTCACTTACGTCGATCCATTGCAGTGCTCGCAATCGCTTGAGGGTCGCTTTTTTTTCTATTTCACTATGCGAGTCGACGAACTGTCGCAAAACCCAATAAAGAAAGTCCCGGGTCGTACCGCCGTAGAATTCGGCTTTGGGATCTACTTTCCAGACATCGCGGAAAAGATTCACTTTGGGTGCAAGTTCGTTCGCAATGGAGCGAAACTCGCCTTCACTCAAGATCGTCGAATCTGCAGACGCTCCGGGCATTACTGCCAGAGTGCTTAAAGCAAGGATCTGAAGATATTTGACGTAAGTTTGTATCCTCATTAGTTTTTGTTCGGACGGAATGAGGGATTTGTTGAGTTAGCTTCGGATCACGATGTACTTTCGAATGGTTTCGCGCCGACGAAACTTTGACACTCCGGGAAGGCGTGTCGCAAGCGGGCATGAGAAAACCATACTGCTCGTCACTGTTTACGAATCAAAGCGGAAGAGAGCGTAACTTTTTTTTCCTTTGCGAAAAACGAGTGCGAAATCAGCAAGCAGGGCCGCGCTCGTCACGGTCGACGCCGGGTCGGTTAAACGTTCGTTGTTGAGGTAAATACCGCCGCCTTGAACATCTTTCCGCGCGGCCCCTTTCGAACTACAGAGGCCGCTTTCGACGAGCAGATCGATCACAGAGAGCGGAGACTCGATTGCCGATCGAGCCTTCTGCACGACGGGTGCGCCGGCGAACGCCTCAAGCAGGGCGGGTTTAGCGAGGTTTCGGATTTCTGTTCCGAACAAAGCGCTCGATGCTTGGGTGGCGCGCTCAAGCGCTGAATCGCCGTGGACGATTCGAACGACTTCGGAAGCGAGGCGAGATTGAGCTTCTCGCTTTTCAGGGGCAGAGCGCACGCTTTCGTCGAGCCGAGCGATCTCGGATTTGGGGAGGAAGGTGAAAAATCGAAGGTAAGCGCCGACATCGGCATCCGACGTCTGGACAAAAAACTGGTAGAGCTGGTAGGCCGAGGTGCGATCTTCGGAAAGCCAGACGGTGCCGGATTCCGACTTCCCAAACTTAGAGCCGTCCGCTTTCATGACGAGCGGATGGGTGAGGCCGTAGACGGCATCGTCGGCTTTATCGGCGGTCGCGTCCGTTTCGACGGTTTCACGCCCCGAGCGGTGGGCCCGGATTCTGCGAATCAACTCGACACCGGCCGTGATGTTCCCCCACTGGTCGCTGCCGCCAATTTGGAGATTGCAGCCTTCGCGCTCGTTTAGCACCACGTAATCGTACGCCTGTAAAAGCATGTAAGAAAATTCGGTATAGGAAATCCCGTGTTCGCGGTCCTCGAGTCGCGCCCTCACGGATTCTTTAGCCATCATATGGTTGACGGTGAAGTGCTTGCCGACGTCACGGAGGAACTGGAGGTAGGTGACGCCTTCAAACCACGAATAATTGTCGACGACGAGCGCGGGGTTCGGCCCGTCGAGGCGGAGAAATTTTCCGACGACTGCACGAATGCCTTCGACGTTTTTGCGTAGATCTTCGACGGAAAGAAATTTTCGTTCCTGCGATTTTCCCGTCGGGTCCCCGATCATCCCCGTCGCCCCACCGATCAGAGCGATCACGCGGTGGCCGGCGTCTTGGAACCGTTTTAAGGCGAGCAACGGGAGGAGGCTCCCTACGTGGAGCGTATCTGCCGTAGGATCGAAGCCGACGTAAACGGTCATCTTGGTTTTGGCAAGCCGTTCGCTGAGAAGGGGGGACGTGCTTTGTTTCACGAGACCGCGAAATTCCAGATCCCGGTAAAGATCGTTCGGTGATTCCTGCATGGGAGAAGTTTAATGTGCCGAGCGCGAAAAGCAAACCGGGATGGAAACTATCGTAAAACTTGCGCCGTTCTGGGCGTTCATCCCGCTTCTGCGCAGCTCGTCCGCGGATTTGCGGTTTTGAGGAAAAACGGCTATTCCGAACCTATGGATCTGCGTAATCTCCGAAGCGCCTTCGTATTCTTCTCGATTTTGATTCTTTGCCCAGCTCTCGCCGCCGAGGTCGAGAACTACCGGATCACGGTTCTGCCCGAGCAGATCGTTTACGAAAATTCAGCGCGTGATCTCGTCGCGGTCGTCAACCCCGACCTCACCGAACTCGCGTTGGGCATTGAGCAGGAGGAAACCTGGGTTTCGCTTTCGCCCGCCGAGCGCTCGGAAGTACCGGAATACATCGTGGGGTATCTCGTAGTCCCGCTTCGTTTCGACGTGGAAGTCCGCGGCAGGGATGGGCGATGGCTACGGAAAAGAATCGTGATCCCTGCGCACACTAATTCAGCTCCGGTCGAAGTGCACTTTGAAGACACTTCGCCTTACGACTTTATGAAGCAAGGAAGTCTGCGGCTCGTCGGCGTTAAACCGACGATTATTGATTTGAATTGAACCCGCGAGCGGACGTGTAAAGTAGGGCTGATTGGCTGGAAAAAGGAGCGATTCGGCGCTCAGATAGCCTCCGTGCAGACCTAGACGCAGAGGCGTATTGGCTCATCAAGAAAGGTAACCCAGAGGATAGGGGTTAGGCGGCCTGG
>CAZAKW010000208.1:0-5499 GCA_964485835.1 uncultured Bacteriovoracaceae bacterium | reverse complement strand
CAGACGCGATGGCGCTCGAGTGCCTGCTGCCACCCGCCGTCGACGACCGGCACCGCCTCGACGTTCCACTCCGGCAGCATGTGGCGCAGGAAGTGGTCGGTGCCGCCGTAGACCGGCCGCTGGTAGAGCACGACGCTGCCCGGTCGCGCCAGCGTCAGCAGCAGCGTGGTGATCGCCGACATGCCGCTGGTGAACACCGCCGCGGCGACGGCGCCCTGCTCGGCCGCGCACAAGGCGGCCTCGAACATCTCGGCGTTCGGATGATTGAGCCGCGCATAGATCAGGCCGACGTCCTCACCGGGCAGCGCGGGCAGCTTGCCGAGCGCGATCTCGAAGCTGTGCGCGGCCTGCTCGGCCGATGCGAACGCGAAGGTCGACACCGGGAAGATCGCGCTCGAATATGTACCAGTCCATGAAGATGGACATGCGCTGCTCGTACTCCGGGTCGTCTTCGTAAACGATGCCCGCTTTTTCGAAAAATTCCTGCTTGGCGGCGTAGACTTCGCGGTAATATTCGCCCGTCGTGAACTCGTCGATGACGGGATCCAGATAACGCTGGATCTGGGGTGCGGGAACGGCGGACGCGCTCATTTTCGGTTCCCCATCATCTTGAGAAACCGATCGAAGAGGACGCGAGAATCGTGCGGACCCGGGCAGGATTCGGGATGGTATTGCACCGAAAACGCATTCGCTCCCGAGACCTCTACCCCCGCCACCGTCTGGTCGTTGAGATGCAGGTGGGTGACTTTCATGTCTTTCGGCAGGGTTTTTTCGTCGACCGCGTAGCCATGGTTTTGCGAAGTGATTTCAATTTTTCCGGTGGCGACGTCTAGTACCGGTTGGTTTCCTCCGCGATGCCCGAACTTAAGCTTGTAAGTTTTGGCGCCTTTGGCGAGCGAGAGGATTTGGTGGCCCATGCAGACGCCAAAAACCGGAACTTTTCCCACAATCGCGCGAACCGTGTCGGCAGCGTAAGGAGCCGCCGCCGGGTCGCCTGGACCATTGGTTAAAAAGACGCCGTCGGGTTGACGGGCCATCACGTCGGCCGCGGTGGAGGTCGCCGGCAATACTTCCAAATCACAGCCCAGGGCGTTCAACGAACGCAACAGGTTCCACTTCGTGCCGAAATCCAGGACGACGACTTTGTGGCGTCGAGACGGCGGTGAGGACGGTCGATCGAACGTCGGGACTTCTTGTTCGCCGATGAGGGTCGTTTTTTGTTCCGCGGATTTCGGATGGGGCCAGCGGTAGGGTTCTTTCGTCGTGACTTCGCCGATCAGGTCGCGTCCCTCAAATTGAGGGAGTTGATTCAATAGCTCTTTCGCCTTAGCGCGCTCGGACTGGGGAAGGATCACGCCCCGGGTCGCTCCCCGCGTGCGAAGATGGCGGGTGAGTGCGCGGGTATCGATCCCATGGAGCCCGGGAATGCCATTCTCTTTTAGATACGCATCTAGATCGCCGACGGCGCGCCAATTCGAATGCGTGTCGGAGATTTCGTGGACGATAAAACCAGCGCACCAAGGGTGAGCGCTTTCGGGATCGTCGAAGTTGATTCCCGTATTTCCGATATGCGGCACGGTCATGCAGACGATCTGTCCGTAGTAGGAGGGATCCGTCAAAATTTCCTGATAACCGGTCATCGAGGTGTTGAAAACGATTTCTCCGTAGCCGCGGTCCCGCGAAAGACCGCCGGTCTTCTGGGCGTTTAAAATCGTCGTCGCGCTGGAGTCCGCGCCGAAGAGAAATCCTTCGAATGCCCGTCCTTCCGGGTGTTCCGAATCCTCAAGAACCAGAACTCCCGGAATCGCGTCCGTTTTCAATTTTTTCAAGGTTTCGCCCGATGGGTTTACGGTTTTCAAAGGTCTTCCTCCGCGAATTTCGTTTCGCCGTCGACTAAGGTGAGAAGCACCTTACCTCGAAGTTTCCACCCCCAAAAAGGCGAATTCTGCGACTTTGAGCGATTCATCTCCGGGCTGAACGTCCAGATCCGAGCAGGGTCGAGGAGAGTCAAATCGGCCGCGGATCCCACACGCAAGGTTCCCAGCGGGAGTTTGAGAAGCTTCGCGGGAGCCGAGGTCAAAGACTCCACCCAACGATCCATCGAAACGATCCCCTCGTGCACGAGCTGGTAGGTGACCGGCACGGCAGTCTGTAGACCGATGATTCCGTTGGACGCCTCCGAAAATTCAACCGCTTTATCGATCACGCCGTGGGGGGCGTGATCGGTGGCGATCGCGTCGATCAGGCCGGTTTTCACCCCGTCTCGAAGCGCTTCGACGTCCTTTTCCGTACGCAGGGGAGGCGACATCTTAAACGAAGTGTCGTACGAGCGCATTTCCTCTTCGGTCAGCATGAGGTGGTGGGGGCTTGCCTCGGCGGTCACCGGAAGACCGTCGTCTTTCGCCCGTCGGATATGCTCAAGTCCGATGGCGGTGGAAATATGCTGGATGTGGACGGGACAGTTCGTCAGCCGCGCCAGCGCGACCTCGCGGGCGATCATGATTTCCTCGGCCGCGGCCGGAATCCCCCGGAGTCCAAGCTCGTTTGAAAGCGCACTTTCGTTCATCACGCCTTTGCCGACGAGATTCGCGTCCTCGGCATGTGAGATGATCGGGATCCCGAAAGCCTTCGCGTAATCCATCGCTTTACGCATCAGGTAGGAATTCATCACCGGCATGCCATCGTCGCTGATCGCCACGGCGCCTTCTTGAACCATCCCCCCGATTTCAGCGAGTTCCTCGCCCTTCAATCCACGGGTGACCGCGCCCACGATATGTACGCGGCACGAAGCGACGGCTTTCGCTTTTTCACGGATATAGGCCGTGACGTAAGGGGTGTCGTTGACAGGCGAAGTATTCGCCATGCACGCAACGCTTGAAAAGCCTCCCGCGGCGGCGGCGGCGGTACCGGTTTCGATGGATTCTTTATATTCAAGCCCCGGTTCCCGCAGGTGGACATGGAGATCGATCAGGCCCGGCATCACGACTTTCCCTTTTGCGTCGATCACGCGCATACCGGGACGGGCGGGGATTTGCCCGGGGTTTTCGATCGCACGCACCCGACCTTCGCTGATCCAGAGATCTTTCTCGGCGTTTAGGCGCTGGGAGGGATCCACGATGCGGGCGTTTTTAATCAGGAGTTCGGAGGGGCTACTTTTCATAATTAAACTCCTTGCATCCACTTCTCGAGCTTTGGCCGGTCGACCAACGTCGCCAGCACCGCCATGCGAACGAGCACGCCGTTGTAG
This sequence comes from uncultured Bacteriovoracaceae bacterium, assembly GCA_964485835.1. GTDB lineage: Bacteria > Bdellovibrionota > UBA1018 > UBA1018 > UBA1018 > JACMQW01. The sequence continues at coordinate 2,252 of CAZAKW010000208.1, read as the reverse complement.
ACTTGATTGAGGATGACCGATCGCGGGCCGTCGGCGACTTCCGTATCGAGTTCGACTCCGCGATTAACGGGGCCGGGATGGAGGATGATGCATTCGGGTTTGAGCAATTTCGCTCGCTCTCGCGAAAGGCCCCAGAAAGCCGAATATTCGGAAAGCGAGGGGAGCTGCATCCGGTTCTGGCGCTCAAGCTGGATTCTTAGCGCCATCACCACGTCGGCGTCGCGCAGAAGATCTTCGGGGCGATAGGCATAGTCGACGCCCAAGGTCTCCGGTACGGGTGGAAGCAGCGTCGGGGGGGCGCAGACCGCGACCGATGCCCCCATCTTTCGAAGAAGGTGGATGTTCGATCGGGCGACGCGTGAGTGGGCGATGTCGCCCAAAATCACGACTCGTTTTCCCCGAACCGTTCCCAGGCGCTCTTCCATCGTATAAAGATCGAGCAGGCCTTGGGTCGGATGCTCGTGGAACCCGTCCCCCGCATTAATCACGGGTACCGAAACGTGTTTCGCAAGATACTGAGGAGATCCCGCGGAGGCGTGGCGAACGACGATGGCGTGTGGTCCCATCGCTTCGATATTTTTCGCCGTGTCGATCAGCGTCTCGCCCTTTGTAACCGACGAACTAGCGGCCGCGAAGTTCATCGCGCTGGCGCCAAGTTTCCGGATCGCGAGCTCAAAGCTCATCCGGGTTCGGGTGGAGTTCTCGAAAAAAAGATTAACGATGGTCTTCCCTTGAAGAAGCGGGTTCGACTCCGGTCCTTGGGATAGTTTCTTTGCGGCATCCAGCAAAAAGCGGATCTCCGATACGTCCAGATCGGCGGCCGCGAGCAGGTTTTTCATCCCCTCTTTCATCATCGAATCCCCTTAAAAAGCCGTTCAAAACGAATGCGCGAAAACCAGTCGCCCCCGCCGGAGCCCGGAGGCTGGATGGACAGCCAAACGAACTGCGCACGACCTTGGAGAAGTCCGTACGGAACGAGGCCGTAAACCTTCAGTCGCCGTGATTCAAGCGGCGTCGAGCGTAGGTCGCCCGCGACGAAAACCTGTCCTGGCGGGACGGTGATTTCTTGTTCCATCGTGAGCAGAGGCGGCTCCAGACAGACGGTATAGGTCGGCCCATCGGGTAGTTTTTCCGTACCGCAGGTGGAGTTCTCCTCCAAAGGGGCTGTGACTCGAGCGCCGTTGAGAAACGCGATCCCCCGTTCGATCTTCACTTTGTCGCCCGGCAACCCGAGGATGCGTTTGATATAATTGCGACCCGGTTCTTCTGGGAACTCCAAGACGGCGACGTCTCCGTAACGAGGCGCCGCTTCCGAAAGTCGGGTGTCGGCACCGGGAATGCGGAATCCGTAGGCGAACTTCGAAACAAAAAGGGTGTCGCCCGGCTCGACCGCGGGCTGCATCGCTCGGGAGGGCATCCGGTAGGCTTCAAGCAAAAAGAAACGGATGAAAAGCGCGACGAGGATCGAACCCCCGATCGCCAAGCCGTAGTCCCGGAGGATCTTGCGGGCTTCTTTTTCCGCCTTTTGCTTCGACAACCGTACGTTCCTTTCCGTTCCTCTCGACCGGGGCCTAATCGACTTTCAACACCGCCAAAAACGCTTCCTGCGGGATTTCCACGGAACCGATTTGCTTCATCCGCTTTTTCCCCTCTTTTTGTTTTTCGAGGAGTTTGCGTTTCCGTGAGATGTCGCCGCCGTAACATTTCGCCGTCACGTTCTTGCGGAGCGCGGAAATGGATTCGCGCGCGACGATTTTCGAGCCGATCGCGGCTTGGATGGCGATATCGAACATCTGCCGATCGATCAGCTCTTTCATTTTTTTTACGAGTTCGCGTCCGCGCATCGCGGCTTTCTCTCGGTGGATGATCAAAGAGAGAGCGTCGACGGGATCGCCGTTAATCAGCACGTCGAGCTTAACGAGATCCGCCGGACGATAATCCGACAAATCGTAGTCCATCGACGCGTAACCTTTCGTGGCGGATTTGAGTTTATCGAAGAAATCGAAGACCATTTCGTTGAGCGGCAGATCGTACAAAAGCGTCACGCGGTCCTTCGTGATGTAGTCCATCTTGATCTGCATGCCGCGACGCTCGTTGAGAATCCCCATGACCGCGCCGACGTAGTCGGAGGGCATGTGGACGGTCATGTTGATGTAAGGCTCTTCGATCGATTCGATCAGAGTCTGGTCGGGGAGCTTCGAAGGGTTATCGACCATGAGTTCTTCGCCATTGGTCTTTTTCACCTTGTAGAT
>CAZAKW010000207.1:2869-5505 GCA_964485835.1 uncultured Bacteriovoracaceae bacterium | reverse complement strand
TTTGGGCTTGGCGGGTAACCACCGATCGATCACGGCCTTTTCCCATGAAAATTTCGTCTGGCGAAAGAAGGTTCCAGCTCGCGGAGCTTTGCGTGCCGAGTAGGTGGATCTCGAGAAAGTTGGTCGCGCCGTGCGCGGTCTTCGAGATCGAGGCGAACCCCCGTACGGAAGGGGTGCGCAAGCCGGCTTCGAACTCGACGGACAGCTGCACGTGGGTTTCGCGTGTAGGACTCTCGGCGTTGGCGTAACTCCGCCAACCGCGCACGACTTTCGGCGCGCTTCCGAGCACGTACCCCGCGAGGTCGACCCAGTGGGTACCGAGATCAAGATACACATCGTAAGATCCGGCGAGTTTTGGGTCGCCCTTCCAGCCCTTGGCAGGACTCGCCGTCGGGGCGATCGCCCGGGCGGCGGCTGAAGACTGCCAATACCGTCCTTCCACTGAGATCAGCGTCCCGAGGTCGCCGCGATCGAAGAGTTGCTTGAGGGTTTGTGGTCCCCACATCGATCGGTATCCGTGGAAAACGGCGACAGGGATTTCGACGGCACCTAATTCTTTCGCTTGGGCGAGATCGGTGCAGCTGGGCTTTTCACAAAATACCATCGAGAACCCCGCTTTCTCAGCCGCGAGAATCGTCGGCGCGTGGAGCGCGTGCGGATTGGAGACGAAAAGAACGGGGAGGAAGTCGCCTTCCACGGAGGCCAACGCCTGCGAGGCCGAGGCGAGGGTCTGGGGGAGATCCGCTCCTCGTTCCAGCAATCGGGGCGGAAGGAGCTTCAAATCCGGATCGGTGACGGCCAGTAGAGCAAGAGCGCGTTCGATCGCAAGCCCCGCACCGCCTCGGCCAAGGATAAAGGGAAGGGTCGAAGCGCTTTTTGAAACGGGCTTGGTCATGGAAGCGGTGCTCCTCGGGAAAACCGAAGAAGCGTCCCTTTGCGAGGGATTAGCGCTTTTTCTTCGGAGTTTTACTCGTGCTGGTCGCTTCGGAAGCGATAGCACGAGAAGGAGCGCGTGTCGCGGGTTTCACCTGGAATTTCGGTTCGCGAACCCGCGCGGCCGACGCGCGTTTGACCGGGGCTTTGGCTTTCGCGGGTGTCTTTGCCCGTGCTTTCGCGAGCGAGCGTACGGCCCGCGTCGGCGCGACGGTGCGGCGAATCGTCCGATCTTGTGACGCTTTTGCGTCCGGCATTGCCGTTCGGACCCGAGTCGAAGGAACGGGTTGCGTGCCGCGATCGATCTGCGGTTCTCGCGGCGGTGGCTCGGCCGAAAGCGATTCTGCGGGAGTCGCTTCCATGTCTTCTTCTTGGGTCTGTTCGGAAACGGACACTCTCGTCGCGCGGACGTCGTCGAGGTACTGCTCGCGTTGCTGGATGCTCTGGTGCGCGTTCATCGCGATGAGGTCCGCTTCGGCGGGCAAGAAGAAGCGATCGAGGAGCGAATATCGTTCGTCGAGTTTGATCCCGATGATCGAAAGGACGTAGAAAGTGGCCAGGGCGAAGTGCTTCAAGGTTGCTTTCTGCTTGAGCGTCGCTTCGAGATTGCTGACGCGCATTTCGACGAGATCAGGCAGGTGTTTCGTCTCTTTGCGTCCGAAAACGGAGCCGAAGAAACCGGTTTTTCCCGGAGTCTTTTCTACCACGCGGGTCTTAGCGTCGAACTCGGCGGCTAGGATCTGCTGGGCTTCGTCGTTCGAGTCGCGAAGCTGCATTCTCTCGAGAAGGATGTCCGTTTCGAAAAGCGCGTGCATAATCTGGGCGGTATCCGAATAGGTATAGTCGGGGTACAGCCGCTGCATCACCTGACGAAGGGCGACTTGGAAGGCGGCCGCGCTGGCGTACCGTTCGTCAACGTCCTTGGCGAGCGCCTTCAAAATCACTTGGTCGACCTGCGGGGGAATCTCCGGATTAATCGTGGACGGAGGGACGCAGTGCACTTCGCATTGTTCGATGCGCTTGATGATTTGATGTTCGCTATCACCGGTTTTCTGAAAGAGCTTTTGGCCGGTGAGCATTTCCCAGGCGACGATGCCCAGCGAGAAGACGTCCGAGCGGCCGTCCAAGGCTTCCTCGCTCAACTGTTCGGGGGAGAGGTAGCCACATTTCCCTTTGATCTGTCCGGCCCGCGTTTTTTCGGTCAATCCGTTTTTCGCTTTTGCGATTCCGAAGTCGATCACCTTGAGGTTTCCGTCGTAAGAAACGATCAGGTTGTGCGGGGAAATGTCGCGGTGGACGGCGTTGACGACTTCGCCGGTCGCCGTATTCTCGAAGTGATGGGCGTAACTTAAACCCGAGGCCGCCTGCGCAACTAGGCCCAGGACGGTCGGCACGGGGATCGGTTCGTTCTTATCGCCGAACTTCTGCATGATCTCCCGAAGGCTTTTACCCTCGATGTACTCCATGGCGATGTAGGGTTGGAAATCGATTTCCCCGAAATCGTGAAGCTGGATCGTGTGCGGGTGATTGAAACCGAGGGTGACGCGAATTTCGGAGCGAAACATTTTGATGAACACGGGGTCGTTGGCGATATCGCGCAGGATGCGCTTGATCACGAGGATCCGTCCGTTCGCGTTGGGCTTGGAGGGGCGAGCGAGAAATACTTCGGCCATGCCGCCGGAATAGAGTTTATTCAAGAGGAC
>CAZAKW010000207.1:0-2859 GCA_964485835.1 uncultured Bacteriovoracaceae bacterium | reverse complement strand
CCGACTGCAGGGCGAGCAGCGCACCCTCGGCACTGCCGCCGGAAGCGAGTTGCTTCAAGAGGACAAACTCACCGAAAACTTCAAACTTGCCCGCGGATTGCGTCGACATGAGGATTCTCCCTGAGCGAATTAGCCTTCGCTCAATGGCGCGCCTGAACTGGCGCATTGCCACATCCCACGTACTGCTTTTCGGCGAACTATTAAGGATAATTTAACACAGCGAGTTAAGAAGTCAATTTTTATGGTCGAGTGGGGAGAAATGGGAAATCGATTTGGAATTAAGGGTCGCCTAACTTCCTGGAACCACGCACTTTTAAATCAAGTGTTGAGAAAGTCTTGGATAGGCGAAACTTTCTCGGGTCAAGGGTCACGTCTTAACAATTGGGAGGGGAGCGCGGAAGCCATCGCCCCCGATCCGGGCGTCTCTTAAAATAGGAAAGAGGCCGCTGGATCGCATTCGGTTTTACAGCTGTCGATAGGTTCGCCATTTTTCCGCTCTCAGATGCCGTTCTAACCGAGTGTCACTGAGCACCCGCTTTGCATTGCCTAAGTTTGAGAGACTGCCCGCGTTCGGGCGGACGGCGCGCCTATGGGGCGCGAAAGCGAGAGTTAAGTTATGGAAAAAAAGTTACACCACCGCGCTTACGCGAGTAGGACCCTTTCCCTAGGTTTGGCCAGTTTGATGTCGTTTTCTTCGTTCGCCGGAACGATCCGATTTGATCAAGGCGGTCTCAATGCCCGGAGTTCGTTAAATTTCGTCGGTCACGCAAACGTGCTAAGGAACGAATCGAAGGGCCTTACGACTGTCCCCAAGGGCACGACGGGCGAGGTTCTCGAGCGCTGGCAGCTGCCGTCGGGAAATACCGGCGTGAAGATCCGGATTACCAACCTGGGTTCCTCGGCGACATCTTTAAAAACGGACCAAGAAATCTGGGTCTATTTCCATCAGGATCCCGAGCGCCGCCGGGTAGCCTTGCTTGACGACGAAGGAAAACAAGTCGAAAAAGCTGACGAAGGAAAGTGGGCGATCGCGCTTTCTACGTTTCGTGTCGAGCGCCCTAACACCATTACTCCGCCGTGCACTGATTGCAGCAGCGAGGTTGCTGGTTCGATTCCGCAGGCTCCGCTTGCGGGGCCGACCGCCCTCTTAGAAACCGCCGGCCAGATCGTCGACCTGGTCGCCGAGGAAGCTTCCGACGCTCCGATTGTGGACACGGCTTACGAAGAGGCGCTGACTTATATCGACCGGATTACCCATGCCTATGTGAAAAGTAGTTATGAGCTCATGATCAAAAGGTCCATTTCAAAAGCCGAATTCAATATGTTTCAAGCCGAGCAAAAGGCAAAGAACCCCGAGATCGCTCGCGCATTGATCGATGCGTGTGCTGAATATAAGGTGCCGGTCGAACTCGCGCTCGCGCTTATGCAGCAAGAGAGTCAGTTTGTGATTTCAGCGAAGTCTTACGTCGGTGCCCGAGGGCTAATGCAGCTCATGCCTAAAACTTACGACGAGCTATCGAACAAGGCGGGTCGCTCGAAAATCGCGGATCCCGCGCTAAACACCCGGCTCGGCGTAAAATACTTGGCCCAACAACTTCGTACCTTCAAGGGTGATCAGGAACTCGCCTTGGCCGCTTACAATTCAGGAGCGGGCACGGTTAATAACTATCTTGCTGGAGAACGAAAGTCGTTGCCGAAGCAGTCGCGGGATCTCATCGCCAAGGTCGGAATATACAAAACGGCGTACGTCGCGTACGTCGATAAGTCTCGCACCACATTAGTCGCAAGCAATCCGTAGGGCTTTAACGATCCCACCGTCTCTGCACGCCGAGCGAAACGATACGATTCAACGTCGTATTCGCCGCCGGTCCGAGCAACGTTTGGTCGACATAGGCCGCGAACGCCGTCCACGTGCCGATCGATGTTTCTTGTAAAAGGTAGCTCGCCTCAAGCGTCGTATCCACGACCCGAACGGGTCGGGACCGGTTCTCTCGTTCGCCCGGCGTTCCTGGCGAGGCGACGATGTCGCGACCCTGCGAGTAAACGGGTTGAAGGCGAAGACCCAGGCGAAAATTTCCGCCACCCGGACTATAGCCCGTCCCCAACGCCACCGAGGCTCCGTAACCCGCGTCGACGCGAAGTCGCTCTACGCTTGATACGGAGCTATCGAAAGTTCTTGGGATCGAGCGGTGGGCTTCGCCTACGAAATTGAAGTCCCAAAGATTCGCCCGTTTCGTTAATACAATTCCGGTTGCGAAACGATAAAACCCGCGCCCGGTCGCATCGACCATCCCGACTTGGCGAGCTTCGTAAACCGATCGTCCGGTCGGAAACGTCGATTCGAAAAATACGTGCCCGCGAGGTCGCCAGGACGAGTAATTCCACTCGGGTAAGACTTCGTATGCGAAACCTAAAGACGTATCCCCGATGCTAGTAGCGGTCGAGGTCTGCGATCCACGCCCGAACTCGCGCGACGCACCAGTCCCGGAGATTCCGATCTGGGCGCGGTCACCCACCAAAAAAGCGCCGGAAAGACGAAGCGTCGCGGTTGTTTCCGATTCCCCGTTTCCCCTAAAAACGGGAATTCCTTCGTTCGGGGCATCACCGATCACCGAGCCGTGCGCAAGGGACGCGGCAAATTGCGCTCGCTCGTCTCCTGTGATGATCGCCGGTAGTGACGAGCTGCCGGCGCAACACGGAGCGGCCCAAGCGCTTCGGTCGTTCGTGAGAAGCGTCGGCACCAGAATGGTTAAAGCGAGAGCGAGAAGGGACGAACGCCACATGCATAACATCTCGAAATCAATATTAGCGCGTTCGCGCGCGCCCGCTTCGTTGACGAGCTGGACCCAAATTTCCCAG
>CAZAKW010000206.1:0-5522 GCA_964485835.1 uncultured Bacteriovoracaceae bacterium | reverse complement strand
TGGGGTACTAGGATTCGAACCTAGGAATGCAGGAATCAAAATCCTGTGTCTTACCACTTGACGATACCCCACCAGTGCAAAGGAGTTTTAGGGATAGCAAATCTTCTGCGGGCCCGCAACGGCCCCGCGCAACCGGGGCGAAACTCTTCAAGCGATGGCCGGATGACACTCTTTGGTCGAACTTCGGACGAACCTTTGTGACGCATGGCAAAAATGGATGCGAATTCCTTCTCATTTCAGTAGTCTATGCTCTAGGAGCTTCAAACTCATGGCCCGTGCTACGAAAACCCCAGCCACCTGGGATTCTCTCTTCTTTGCGACCCCGGAACAGAAGGTCCTTCGCTACCTCCTCAGTTCCCGCGACACGACTTACACCTTGCGAGTTTTAGTCTCCAAACTGAAAGGCGTGCGCGGGCTGGGTGGCAGTCAGGGCTTAGAAAAAATTTTGATCGAGCTTGAAGAAGCCGGTTTGATCCACTTTATCGACAACCGTCGTGCGATTCGGATCTCCGATGAACACGCCGGCAATCAGGTTTATCGAAGACTCTGGGGCCTTTGCGAATTGGAAAGCCTCTACGGCCAATTGCAGGCGATCTCTTCCAAGGGCGTTCTTTTGGGAACGACACCGGGGGAGATCAATCTTTACGTCGTCACCGAGCAACCGGACGAAGTTCGTAAGTTAACTGAGCAGCATCCGATGGGAAAACTCGCTTCGCTCACTCTGCACTCCCGCGATCAATTTGATTCGGCCGCTAAAAAAGATCCCAAGCTCTGGGCGAACCTCAATCAGGGCGTTCTCATCTGGGGTTCGAGTTGGTAAGTGCGGGCGGCTGGGCGCCAAAGCCTGCGAAGTCGCATTACTTGAAATTCGATCTGACGAAGGCTTCGATTTCCGCGATCCCGGATCTTTCCGATTATGTCCGAGCGACCGGCGCCATCCGCGTGACCGTCTTGGTTCGAACCCAGGGCGCGTGGGATCGGCTTGACGAATTACCGGCGACCCACGGAGACGATCCGAATTGGTTCACCATCAAAATTCCTTCAATCGACGGAACCGAGCTTTGGATCGTACCGGAGTCCAAGCAATCCGAAGTCGAAATGAAGCTTGGCTTTGATAAACCGTCGCGCCCCTTGATGACGGTTGCGTCCAAAGCCTTGCTTTCGATGAACTACCGAGACCCCTTGTTTCGTAACGAGATTCGCTTCGTTTGGAAAACCCATGTGATCTGCACGGCTTTGACGGGCGCGACACTGCTGAGTCCGACTGCGGAATGGACTTTGGAACAGCTTGAAAGCTTGAAAGACCTCGGAAACTTCGCCTTCGAAGCGTAAGAGGAGGAAAACCCATGCACCCTATTCTTATTCAAATCGGTCCCGTACCCATCCACACTTACGGATTTTTGATTGCCCTGGGGTTCATCCTCGCCGTGCAAGTGATCCACCGACTCGGCGTTCGATCGGGGCTAGACGGAGAAAAAATTCAAGACTTGGTGTTCGGCGGACTGCTCGTTGGCTTTTTGGGGGCGCGCCTTGTTTTCGTACTCACCCGGTTTTCGTACTTTGCCGAGAATCCGATCGATATCTTCAAGGTGTGGGAAGGCGGCTTAGTTTTTTACGGTGGTCCCCTCGCGGCGACCCCGTTTATTATCTGGTTTACGCGTAAACATAAATTTCCGGTTTGGAAGACGTTCGACGCGATCGGGCCGGGTCTTGTGCTCGCCCACGCGTTCGGGCGATTCGGCTGTTTAGCCGCGGGATGCTGTTACGGAAAACCGACCGGCACGGATTACGGCGTGATCTTGAATTCCGAACTCGTCGATCCGGTCTCTCGCGGGATACGGCTCCATCCCACCCAGCTTTACGAATCGGTCTCGCTTCTGATTCTATTCGCGGGATTGCTGTGGGTCTTCAAACGAAAGCGTTTCGATGGCCAAGTCGCGCTCGTTTATTTCATGTCCTATCCAATCATCCGAAGCATCATCGAGATTTACCGTGGCGATTCGATCCGCGGATTCGTGATTGACGGCGTGCTCTCTACCTCGCAGTTCATCTCAATCTTGGTTTTCATCGCCGCAAGCGTCATGCTCGTCTACCGACTTAAACAGGTTAGAAAATGACCGAGTGGGGCGTCGTCGCCGGACTGCTTTTGGCCTCGTATTTTTTAGGATCGATTCCTTTCGGTCTGCTGGTCGCCAAAGCCTACGGCGTCGGGAACCTTCGGGGAGAAGGAAGCGGAAATATCGGAGCAACCAACGTTTCTAGGGTCGTCGGATTTTGGCCCGCGGGTTTCATCACGTTCTTTTTAGATGCGCTCAAAGGCCTGCTCCTGATCGCACCGATCCGCTTGGGCTGGATAGCCGAACCCTGGTTGCCGGCCTCGAATCCGATGATGTGGGGGATTGGGCTCGCCGCGGTAATCGGCCACTGTTTTACGCCCTGGTTGAAATTCAAGGGAGGAAAGGGCGTCGCTACGACGTTTGGAGTGATTCTCTTTCTGGCTCCGGGAAGTGGAGTGGTGGGGGGGATCGTTTTCGGGCTGACGTATCTGAGCACACGGGTCGGTGCGGCCGGTTCTTTGCTTGGCTTACTTTCAGCGCTGGCGGTCTACCGGGTATTTTATCCGTTTGAGCCCGCGGTTCTCCTTTTTGGGGCGATGGTTTGGGTTGCGATCAATCGCCACGAGGAAAATTTAAATGGTCTGCTCGGACTGGTTACCCCGCCTCGCGCTTAGCCTGTTCCTCTATGCCTGGCCGTCGCTTGCCGAAACGCCTTCCTTAATTCGGGTGCGAGACGCAATCGGGTTTGAGACAACGCTTGCGAAAGCTCCCCGACGAGTTCTGCCACTGATGCCCTCGCTCGCCGAGCTTCTCGATGCGCTTTCGATACCACCGGAACAAATCGTTGGCGTTACCGAATACACCGATTTCCCGGAGGCATTGCGGGGAAAGCCGTCGGTCGGCAGTTACACCAAGCCTAGTCTTGAACGAATCGTTTCGCTGAAACCAGATCTGGTGCTCGCGAGCCGGGACGGGACGCCGAAATCCACCGTCGATCGCCTTCGAAAACTCGGAATCCCGGTCGTGACCGTCGCGACCGAGACGTTCGCGGGGCTTCGGGAATCTTTTCCGATTGTTGGACGGGCGCTCGACCGAAAAGACGCCGCCGAAAAAGCCTTGGCCCGTCTCGATGGAGAAATCTCCGCATTGAAATCGCGATCAAAGAATCGCCCCTCGAAACGTGTGATGTTGCAAGTCGGGGAAGATCCGACGGTGGTCGCGGCCGGAGGAACCTATTTAAACGAAGGTTTGGAGATTCTCGGCCTAAAAAACGTGTATTCCGATTCGAAGCGCACGTATCCAAGGGTTTCCGTGGAAGACGTGCTTGAGCGAAAACCCAGCCAAATCGTCCTTGTGGGCATGGGGAACGATCGAAAAAAATTCGAGCGCGCGGCCGAGCGATGGCGAGCGTTTCCCCAGTTGAAAGCCGCCGGAACCCGGGTCGGGCTACTTTGGTCGGATGCGCTTTTACGGCCCGGGCCGAGATTTCCGGCGGGCCTAGTGGAGCTTGAGACGGAAATTTACGGCGACGGCGAAACTGGAAAGACGGGGGCGCGATGAAATTATCGGGCCTCTTTCGTGGCGACGCGGTTTGGGTGCTCGCACTGGTATTCGTGGTGGCGACCTCGTTGCTTTTCGGGGCTTCGAACTCCTTGGAATGGCGATGGGTTCTCGAACTCCGATTCCCGCGGATGGTTTTGGCGTTCGGGATCGGGGCCGCTCTCGCCGTCTCGGGCGCGATTCTTCAAGCCTATTTCAAGAACCCGCTTTGCGAGCCGTATACGCTGGGAGTTTCGTCGGGTGCGACGTTGGGCGCGGTCGTCGGATCAACACTTGGATTGAATTCCTTGTTCTTTGGTTTGTCTCCGACGGCGCTTCTGGGCGCCGCTCTTTTTTCGACTCTCCTGCTCCTGTCTTCCCGCGTTCGTCGAGTGAGCCAGGCGACCCTTCTTTTGATCGGCGTGATGCTCGGGTTCTTAGGCTCGAGTCTGGTCGCAGTATGGATGGCCATCGGCGATCCTTCCGGTGTGCAGGCGGCGATGAGTTGGTTGTTGGGTGATCTTTCTCGCGCTGAAGGACCCAATGCGCTCGTTACTTTGATGCTGGTCGCGATCGTCGTGATTCTTTTATTCAGGGACCATCGAAGCTACGACGCGCTTTTATTGGGCGAGGAAGAAGCGAACGCGGTCGGAGTATCGCTTCGAGTGCTCCGGGTGCGGGCGATTCTTTGGAGTTCGGTCCTCGTTTCGATCGCGGTGAGTTTGTCTGGGATGATCGGGTTTGTGGGACTAATCGTACCGCAACTGGTGCGGGCCGGAGGAAGTTCGCTCCATCGACGCGTGTTGCCGATTTCAGCGCTCGCCGGCGGAGTCGTGTTGATCGGAGCGGATACGGTGGCGCGCACGGTGATCGCGCCATACGAACTTCCGGTCGGGGTGGTCACCGCCGTGGTCGGCGCGCCCTTTTTCGTGTTTTTGATCCTCCGCCGAAAGGAGCGGACATGAACAAGGCGCTGCCATTAGTTCTTGAGAACGTGGATCTTCGGTACGGAAGTCGCGACGTCTTCCGTGATTTCTCGCTGACCCTCACGCCCGGGAAAGTCATCGGCCTGATCGGCCCTAACGGGTCGGGAAAGTCGTCGCTACTGCGTCTCCTCAACGGAATCGTGTCTCCAAGCGCGGGGAGGGTTCAAGCGGGCGAGCAAAATCTTTCGGAGCTTTCCTCCGAAAAGCGCGCGCGGCTCACGACCTACGTCGGCCCGGAGGTCGAGACGGATTTTCCGATCACCGCGGGTGAGTGGGTGGCACTGGGGGGATATTCGCTTTCGCGTCTCGGTTCGACGATTGAATTCGAGGTTTCCGTAAAGGAAGTGATGCAGACGACGGAGTGCTGGGAGTACCGAGACCGCCCGTTGACCGAACTTTCGAGCGGCGAGCGACAACGCGCGCATCTGGCGCGGGCGCTGGTGCAAGCGCCGGCTTGGATTTGTCTGGACGAATCTTTTTCTAAATTGGATCTCCACCATCAAGCGAAGTTTGGTGCGTTGATTCGCAAGTACACCGAGGCGGGAATTTCTTTCCTCTTCGTATCCCACGATTTGAATTTCACGACCGATTGGGCGGAGGAATGCGTCGTGATTCGTGATGGCGCACTCGTCGCGCAGGGGCGGACTTGCGACGTTGTGAACGAGGAAAACCTTCGTCGGCTCTATCCGCAAGCCGAGTTTTCCATCGCCGCCCATCCTACGAGCGGCGCCCTGAAAGTTTACTTTCGGGGATAGGGGACTCGCCACTCGGTCAGTATTTCTTTTTCGTTCGCTTCCGAGGTGCTTTTCTTGAACTTTGCTCCCGATCGTCCCTTAACTCTTGCTTCGCAGCTTTTCCAATCCCCATGGCGTTCGACGACCCCATTCACGAGACTTAAATAAGAGTGGGCGGCCTTTTTTTCTTCTTTGGGACGCATCTC
>CAZAKW010000205.1:0-5559 GCA_964485835.1 uncultured Bacteriovoracaceae bacterium | reverse complement strand
GATCTACGGATACACCCATCACCATCCGACTTCGTCGCAACGAGCGCGGCGTGACCGTCTCCGTGCACAACGAAGGGGATCCCATCCCCAGCGAGGAACAACCCATCTTGTTCCAGCAGTTTCGACGCTCCCAGGCCGCCCAAAAAAAGCAGGGATGGGGCTTAGGCCTGACCGTCGTAAAGGCACTTACGGAGGCCCATGGTGGGAAAGTACGCATCGAAAGCGGGCCAGGCCGAGGGACCTTGTTCGTCGTCGCCCTGCCTCGGGATGCGCGACAAACTGAGCGCGTTCATGTTTGAGTGGCTCGTGCATCGGTGCGAAATGGCCGATCGCATCCGCGCATACGATTGGACCTCCACTCCCATCGGCCATCCTAATACCTGGCCGCAAAGCCTGCGTTTCGCCCTCAATCTTTGCTTAGCGTCTAAGCACCCCATGTACGTTTGGTGGGGGCCAAGCTTTATCAACTTCTATAACGACGCTTACATCGCGCTCGCCGGTTCGCTTAAACATCCCCGGTTCTTCGGTCGCCCGGCTCGGGAGATGTGGCCAGAGGTTTGGGAATCGATGCTGGTTCCCTTCATCCACCAAGTTCGGGAAACGGGAGAAGCCGTCTGGCGCGAAAATCTGGAAATGCCGCTGGAACGCAAAGGGGTGGTCGAAAGCGGATACTTTACCTTTTCCTTCAGCCCGATTTTCGACGAAAATGGCCAATTCCAGGGCGTGATTTGTCCTTGTCACGAAACAACGACGACCGTCTTCGCCGAACGAGAACTTTTGGCGACGGTTCGCGATCTGCGAGCCGAACAAGATTTGCGGGAACGTTTCGTCACCGCTCTTTCCCACGATCTGCGTACCCCGCTGACGGCGGCGAAGATGAGCGCGCAAATGTTGGTTTTGCGACCGATCGATCAAGCGCAACTCCACCGAATCGCGAATCGAATTGCGAGCAACATGGACCGTGCCGACGAGATGATACGGGACATCCTCGATGCGAGCCGGATCAAGGCCGGTCAGAAAATTCCAATCGATGTGATCGGATGCGACCTCCATGCCATCGTCCGTGCAGCGCTCGATAACCTTGCGAGTATGCACGGGGATCGTTTCGGCTTGGATGGGGACGGCCCGATCGAAGGCCATTGGGATTGCTCCGCTCTCCAACGCGTCGTCGAAAACCTCGCTGGCAACGCGGTTAAGTATGGGGACGGCGACTCCCCCATCACCGTTACCGTCGTGAAATCTGACGATGGGCCCATCGTCGAGCTCCGCGTTCACAACCACGGCGAGCCCATTCCGCCCGAAGAACTTCCCCGGCTATTCACCACCTATCTTCGAACCGTCGGCGCCGCGAGAAGCGGGCAAAAGGGATGGGGAATCGGACTGAGTTTGGTAAAAGGTCTGGCGGAAGCCCACGGCGGAAGTGTTTCACTGAGAAGCTCGGCGGAGGAAGGCACGACCTTCATCGTTCGGCTCCCTCGAGATGCGAGGCAGTCGGGATGAGCACCAAAACTGTCTGCTCTCGAAGAATTCTGGTCGTTGAAGACGATTGCTCGATCCGCGAAGCCCTTGAAGATGCGCTTGCGTTCGAGGGGTACGACGTCGTCTGCGCCACGAACGGTCAAGAGGGCCTGGAGGCGCTTCGCTCAGGGGCCTCTCCATGCATCGTCCTCCTGGATATGATGATGCCTATCATGGGCGGCCGCGAGTTCTTGGACACACTCGCTGGAGACCAAGCCCTGGCCCCCATTCCGGTCTTGGTGCTCTCAGCCATCGCCGACCGCAAAAATACCGAAGGTGCGGTGGGGTTCATTAAAAAACCCGCTGATTTGCATACGGTGCTTAGCGCGATTCAGAAGTATTGTGATCGGCCAGCAGCACAATCGACGGCAATTTGACACCAAAACACTAGGGAACCTGGGCAAACGAAACTCAGCCTAATTCCCGCAGCGACCGAGAAGCTAGAGATGGGTTTTGGCCGGCCTGCTTTACTCCTCTTCCTGGCATCCGCGTTCCTTACGAACGTCCATGGCGGACCACGCCCACCCGCGCTCATCGATATCGTTTTTGATTTGGATTGGACGTTGTTCGCGAAAATTCCAAAGGATAGCCCAATTCGGGATCGTCGCTGGGTTTACGAAGTTCAAGGAGAGGCCTATCGACTTTCCGATGGCGTGATCGAGAGTTTAAATCGCCTGCGGGCCCATCCCCATGTCCGCCTCTCGGTTTACAGCGGTGGGCCGGCGTCCCGAAACGATGCCCTTTTAAAGAAGATTATTCTGGATGCAGAAACTGGGCTCACTGCGTTTGATGTGATGTACCGGCGGCTTTCCTTTACCGATCTCGAGAAACTCGCGCCCGCGTCTAACCCTTCCCTTCCCTTTACGGATCGATTCCGGAAAAATCTGGCTCCTTTCTTTCCTCGACTGGACCGCACGGTTCTAGTGGACGACCTCTACCACTTCGCGTCGCACGGACAACAAGGGAATCTTCTTTGGCTCGGTAAGACTTACGCCTACTTCGAGACTTACGAAGACGCTCAACGAGCCCTGCGATCCGGAAGCGATCCAAACTACATTCCTCCCAATCGAACCGCGTGGAAGTTGGACCGGTATCGAATTCCTGCGGTGGCCCACGCGCTTGAGCAAGCAATTCTTGCGGATGCATCCAGCGTCGAAGGCTCCCAAACTCCATTCATCCAAGGGGCCCAAATCCAGTATCAACGTCCGCGAACGGAGCTTATTGAAGAGTGGCGGCGATCCGGCTGCCGCAGTATCCTCCTCCCAACCCAATAATCGATCCATCCATGCAAAAAAACGAACTCCATCCTCGAAACCGGCATCGAAGCCGTTACGATTTTAAGCGCCTCTGCGAAGTACTGCCTGAACTCTCGGCGTTTGTGGTGAACAATCCGTACGGCGACGCCTCGATTGATTTCGCGAATCCGGCCGCCGTGAAAACATTGAACCGAGCGCTGCTCAAGGATTTCTACCGCGTCGATGCTTGGGATATCCCGGCGGGCTACCTCTGCCCGCCGATCCCCGGACGAGCGGACCTCCTCCATCACGTCGCCGACCTTTTGGCAGGTTCAAACGACGGGAAAATCCCTCGAGGACCAGCCGTACGCGTCTTGGACGTGGGAACGGGGGCGAACTGCGTTTATCCGTTGATCGGGCACCGGGAATACGGATGGTCCTTCACCGGTACGGAGATCGACGAAAAGGCTCTGGCTTCGGCACGTAAGATTCTGGATGCAAACCCCGATCTTCGCCCGGCGATCGATCTTCACTTGCAAAAAAATCCGCCGGAAATTTTCTCCGGAGTGGTCGCGCCCTCGGACTTCTACGACCTCGTCATCTGCAATCCCCCTTTTCACGCTTCGCCTGAAGACGCCCAGGCCGGATCCCGCCGAAAATGGAAGAACCTTGGTAAGGCGGCGTCCGAAGGCGCGCCGGTTCTGAATTTCGGAGGCACGGGCGGCGAACTTTGGTGCGAAGGAGGCGAAAGGGCGTTCATCCGCCGGATGATCGACGAGAGTTCGTCTCTTCGCACCCAATGCCTCTGGTTCTCGGCGCTTGTTTCGCGCGAAGAACACCTCGACGGGATTGAAAACCGCTTGATCCGCGCAAAAGTGGCAAGCCGCGAACTGCTAGTGATGGCCCAGGGTCAGAAAAAAAGTCGCGTGGTCGCCTGGACTTTCCAGACGCCGGAAGAACACGCACTCTGGAAAAAGCGCCGCTTCCGCGCCGTTTAACGTTTCCGAATCCGGGCAATCACTTTCGTCGCCGGCGTCGACACCGGGACGATTTTGCTCGGCGGCGGCTTGTGTGTCGGTTCGCTCGGCCACTCATGCGAGGAATCGCGCCGCGCGCGCGAAGACTTCTCCGAACGCAGCGTCTCCAGCTTCTTCACGAACGATTCGTCCCGCTCGGTAACGAAGTTGATCACGACGCCTTGGCGACCCGCGCGCGCCGTGCGACCGACGCGGTGGATGTAATTCTCCATCTGCTGGGGTAAATGGTAATTGATCACCCGGCCGACGTGCTCGACGTCGAGGCCTCGCGAGGCGAGATCCGTCGAGACCAAAAAGCGGATTTTGCCGTCGCGAAAAAGTTTGAGGTTCTTCCGACGTTCGACTTTATCCATCTCTCCGCGGTAAACGACGCTAGGATGGCCAGCTTTCTTCATCTCTTGCGCGACCTTGTCGCACTGTTCGCGGGTGTTGGTGAAAATCATCGTCCCGCCTTCGACCGCCTTATCGAGCAGGGCTTCAAGCATCGGGAAACGTTTCCCGTTCGGAACGTCGAGGTTTTTCGTCGTGAGGCCCGAAACGGTCTGATGGCTCCCCTCGCTGCGCACGACTTCGGCGCCGGAGAAAAGTTTTGCGACTAATTCCTCGACCTTCGACGAAACGGTCGCGGAGAAAAGCGCCATCTGCCGATCGGCGGCGGCTTCCGCGACGATGCGGGTCGCGCTCGGCAAAAACCCCTGGTCGAGCATCTGGTCCGCTTCGTCGAACACCAAGATGCGAACGTCGCTTAGGTTGACAAGCTTGCGTTCGATCAGCTTGATCAAGCGTCCCGGCGTGGCGACCAGGATTTCAAAAGGTCCGGCGACATTGCGTTTGGCAACGTCAAGATCCGTCCCTCCTAGGACACTTCGCACGCGCAGACGAGTCGTGTGCGTGAAAGGCTTGAAGACGCGAGTGACTTGTTCCCCGAGTTCCCGAGTCGGCACCATCACGACGGCGCGAGGTTGGCTATCTGTGGCCACCGGTTTGCCGTCGTTTTCGAGTGTCTTCAAGCGGTGGAGAATCGGTAATGCATACGCCAGTGTTTTTCCGCTTCCCGTTTCCGCGACTCCGACGATTGAACGCCCTTCGAGCAACGCGGGCAAAGTGCGCGACTGGATGTCGGTGAGGGTCGTCCACCCTTTTTCCACGAGCGTGGCTTGTAAAGACGGGAGTAGCGGGAGGGATGAAAAGGTGGTCATGAGTCCGCGGACCATAGAGCGACAGACTTAGCGCGTCAAGGGAGATCCAGGGCTCCGGGGTTTCCCTGGGCGGTCCTTCAACCCGCCTGCGGCAAATCCACACGGGAGATAGAAAAGTCGCTAGGGCGGCGTTTTCAGTTTCTCAGCCACGTTACGACCCAAGGCCATGGCAACGAAGCCGGCACCCTGCACGCCTGGCGGGTGGGCCCATCAAAGTCAAACGAGTAACCCGAGCCTCTCCGTGACAAGGCGGTGGTGCGGATTGCAAAGCAGGCGCAAGTTCGCGGTGGTCGTCTCGCCGCCCATGACGAGCGGCACGCGGTGATCAAACTCTAGCGCATGCTGCGAGTGGCAGCGATGCTTCGTCCTTCGATCCGTATAAGTGCACTGGCCTTGATCCCGGATGCGAACGGCGCGGCGAATGGCGATGGGAATGAAGCGGGAGGGTTTAAGGTTTGGCGCGAGGTTCGGCGCCGAAGTCGATCGCGGTGCTTGGGGTTCTTGCTGGGCCGAAGTCGATCGCGGTGCTTGGGGTTCCTTCCCCTCCGAAACAAGTTCCCTTGAATCCCA